>JAAUYQ010000001.1 GCA_014805015.1 Clostridia bacterium
GTAAGCAGGACGGCAGCATCCCTAAATGTGCCCGACTGTGTAGAGGCGTTCTGGACACGCCGGCAAGAATACGGATCGTCTGACCCGTATTTTCTGCAAAGCTTCCCCGGGCCGATGCGAAATCCCCCTCCTCAAACGGAGATGTGATTTCACATCGACGTTAGGAGGGGGTTGTTCAACTCTATCGGCAGAACCGTATTTTTTCATGCTGAACCAGAAAGTCCACTTCGTAAGACGGTCCGTCCTGAGCCCAGTAGTGTGGCATGACGTCAAACTGCGGAACAAGCGACTGCAGCACGTAATTCTCAGTAAGAGCGCCCTTAAACTCAGTGAGTATCCGGTTTCCGTCAGCAGCGGCAGAAGGGCTGAGCCCCGACCGCCGGCGCAGCAGGCCGACGTCGCTCAGATATACCTGAAGGATACCGGGCTCCTCGTACGCTGCACGCGCCAGGCGAGTCCGGCGCCTATGAGCCATTGCAGAGCATCCTCGTATTCGCGGGCCCGGGCGCCTTTGTGTACTGCGGAGTAGGTGAATTTCTTGTTTTCCCGCGCGAGCTGGGCTGGCAGCGACTCCCAGATCCGTGTCAGCTTGGGGAAAGTATGGGCGTCTGGGTGCTTCGAAAAGTCCCGCTCGTAGGCCTCGACCAGGCTGGTCAGAACGCGGTCCACGGCCGATACGTCACCGCTCTGCGCCCACACTTGCACAGCTTCGGGCATGCCGCCGGTGACATAGTACAGCCGCAGCTTTTCTGACAGCAGCGAATGAAAGGCGTCCGGCACTGGCTCCAGGCTTTCCGTCTGCTGCAGGTGCGCCGCCAGATCGGCATCGCCGGTAGCCAGAAGAAATTCGGTGAACGACATGGGGTACATGTTTATGAAGTCCACTTTGCTGACCGGAAAGGCCGCTGGTTTGGCTACAGTCACACCAAGCAGCGATCCAGCCCCGACAACATGGTACTGCGGCGCTTCTTCGCAGAAGTATTTCAGTGATCCAAGGGCGTTGGGCGCTGCTTGAATCTCATCAAATATGAGCAGCGTCGTTTCGGGACGAATGGGCCTGCCGTTCAGGACGGCGAGGTTGCGTATAATTCGGTCCGGGGACTTCGAGCGCTCAAAGAACTGACTGTACTCCGGATTCTCGTCGAAATTGAAATACGCGACGTCGTCATAGTTTGTCCGTCCGAATTCCCGTAGCAGCCAGGTTTTGCCGACCTGACGGGTGCCCTTAAGAAGCAGCGGCTTGCGGTTCGGCGATACTCGCCACTGATCCAGTTTCGACATAACGGTTCGCTGCATGGTGATCGCTCCTTTGGGCTACAGTATACCGGTTCAGCATTCTCCAGGTCTTCATTTTGTGAAGCCGTACACCAGATTTCTTCTGGAAACGTGATTCAGATCACAGTATCAAGACCGAAAACGTGAAATAGGTCACGCTTTCAGCACGTTACCCGCCTGGCAGCTGTAACATACCCCTGGACTGGAGAAACTGCTAGGAAATGCGCAGAGCCCATCTACTGCAGACGGGCTCTGGGGAATTATTATGAGACAGAAATCAGGCTACCTCAGGTCTGAGCGGTCAACAGTCGTGCTTCGCGCACCAAATCTGCCATGTCCAGTTGTCCGCTTCCATTCCAGTCGGCGGCTGCCAGGTATGGTCCATCCAGCGGGGATACTCCTGTGAGGGCTCTGGCCATGGCGACAAGCTGCGTGATGGCCATGCGCCCGGTCCCAAGCACGTCGCCTTTCACGACAACTGCGGCGCTTTCCAGCACAACGCCGGTGGATGACCGCAGTTCGAGCTGCATACCGGTGGCGGCGGGGGCGATAGCAGAAGCTTCACTGCCATCGCGTGTGAGAACAGTAAGCTGCGTTTCCGGCGGGCAGTCAATGCGCCTTGTCACATTCTGCACGTCCGTGACAACGTCTGGCGACAGCTGCGGTCCGAGAAGCAGTCGTGAAGATCCACTGCCGATAAATGTGTACCCGGAGCCAGCAGCAGGCTGCATTTCGGGCTGAGTGGTGCCCGAAGAAGCTGAAGCCGACGGAACTGCTGAGGCCGACGGTCTTGCCGAGGCAGATGGGGCTCCCGAAGCGGACGGCCTTGCTGAGGCAGACGGTGCAGCCGTAGCTGAGGGTCCGCTGGATGGTGGTGCTGTCGGCACCGGTGAAGGAGCCGTGCTTGGTTCGGTAGTCGGCTCAGGCGTGGGTTCGGTAGTCGGCTCGGGTGTGGATTCCAGAGTTGGTTCAGGCGTCGGTTCTGGTGTAGCGTCTGGCAGCATAGGAACTTCCGGAGCTTCGTTCAGCGTCACAAGGCCAGAACCGCTGAACAGCTGCACGCCGTACCAGGCACCGTTGGAGGCCTGGGCGTAGGCTATTCCCATCTGCTGGAACGCCGAATTGATCATGTTGCCGTAGTGCCCTGGCGAGTGGAACCACATATCCTGCATCTGCTCAGGAATGTTGCCCATAACGCCATAGCAGTATGCAATGTTCTCTCCAACTGGAGATGGTGCATTGAAGACGGAGAAACATGACGAACCGTTTGGCCTTGTGTGATCGAATACGCCGGAGCGGGCCATTTCGTTGGCCCGGATCTGAGCCGCTGCGCAGAGTGGCGCGTTGGCGCGGAGCGCGTGCGTGCCCACGTCTGCCCGCAGCGCGTTTACAAGGTCAATGCCTTCCTGCTGCATTGCAGAGACAGGCGGAACCGCTGGGATCTCCTCATCCTCTTTTTCGCCAACTTCAATGGTTGCGAGCGCCACCAGGCGCTCTGTCTCCCAGTCGATCAGCATCATATGCTGCCCTGTCAGAACAGGTGTTTTCTCCCGGTGATCTGGGTCGAGCACGCGGCCGTCCAGGCCAAAACCAACAGCCAGGTAGCCGTCTGCGCGCATGTCATAGAAGAGCTGCAGCCAGTTGAGACCGGGTACGGTGTGCAGAACAACTCTTCTGGCATGTGGATAGTATTGCTCAACGTCAGACCAGCTGGATATTGTAATCCGGCTGCGCAGTTCGTCAAGGGCGGATCCCTCACTGGAGCGGCTTTCGGTAGCCGGATTCGCAGTTTCCGGACTCTCAATCCAGTAGCTGCCCGTGGGCGCGGCAGCAGGCGATGCCAGCGCTACGGCAGACACGGCAGCGAGAATGAAAGCGAGCAACATACTGGTTATACGTTTGGAAATCAAAGAATATACCTCCCTCTGTACCTGCAGATTATTCTGCGTGGGTTCAATCATATAGTATCACACTGCGGGGCCATGGGGCTTGCTGGATCGGCTTTCACCTGCGCTTGTTTTGCGGTATGCTAAGCGAAGAACTGTGCGTGCGGGCAGCGGAGGAGGCACTTATATGGACCTGATCATGCTGGGAACCGGCAATGCAGAGGCGATTGATGCGTATAATTCGTCCTATGTCATTCAGAATGGCTGCGAGTATTTTCTGGTGGACACTGGAGGCGGCAACGGCATTCTGCGTCAGCTCAGAGATGCCGGTATTCCCTGGCAGGAGGTGCGGCACATCTTCGTGACGCACCGACATATAGACCATTCTCTCGGCGTGCTCTGGCTGCTTAGGGCAGTTCTTATGGCGGCGAGGGAAGGTTCCCACGAGGGCGGCGTCACTGTCTATGGACACGGCGAGATCATTGGTGTCATCCGCACGCTTGTGAGTCTGCTGTTTTCGCCTGAACATCTCGAACGTCTGGACGGACTCGTTGATTTCCGGGAAGTGCAGGACGGCGAGACGGTTGAAGTCGCGGGAACAAGTGTGACTTTCTTTGACGTGCATGCACCGAAGGTTCTGCAGTTTGGGTATTCAATGGAGCTGCCGGAAGGGGGCAGGCTTGTAAGCTGCGGCGATGAGCCGGCGCGCCTCGAGGTGGAGGCCTACACCCGCGATGCCAGGTTCCTGATGCACGAGGCGTACTGCCTGGAAGAAGAGACAGCGCTGAAAGAGTACATGAACGGGCGCCACTCAACTGTGCAGGAGGCGGCGGCTAAGGCGGAGGAACTTGGGGCGGGGAATTTGATTCTGCATCATACGCAGGACAACTGCCTGAGAGAACGCAAGCAGCTGTACACACAGGCTGCTCGCCAGCATTTTGATGGCCCGGTCTTTGTGCCGGATGATTTAGAACGGATTTCGCTCAACAGTGAGGAGGAAACACAGACGACATGGTGAAATGGGGCGTACTTGGGACGGCGGACATTGCCAGGAAGCTGGTCATTCCAGCCATGGAGGCTGCCGGCAGCTGCGAACTGTATGCGGTAGCCGGCCGCAGCCAAAAAAAGGCAGATCAGTTCAAGGAAGAATTCGGTTTCGAAAAGGCGTACGGCTCACTCGAAGCGCTGCTGCAGGATCCGGAAGTGCAGGCAGTATACATCCCGCTGCCCAATGACATGCACAAAGAATGGGTCATTCGGGCCGCGGAAGCGGGTAAAGACATTCTCTGCGAAAAACCACTTGCTCCGTCTTATGAGGATGCCAAAGCCATGTTCGAAGCAGCAGACCGCTGCGGAGTGCACCTGGTGGAAGCATTCGCGTATCTTAACAGTCCGTATATGCACGCGCTGAAGCAGGAGGTGCAGAGCGGGGTTCTTGGAGAGCTTCTGTTCATCGATGCGGAGTTCGTCACCAGCGACTACAATGAAAAGAATATCCGCATGCAGAAAGACCGGCTCGGCGGCGGCATGCTGGATCTGGGCTGCTATGTGGTCAGTGAAGTCCTGTATCTTACAGACGCGGACCCCGCGGATATCCACGCCTGCGGAGAGCTGAACAGTGAGGGCGTTGACGTGCTTGCAGCGGCACTCATGCGGCTTGGCGGACACTGCCGTGCAGCCTGCACAGTCGGCATGGTGCTGGCGACAGATGCCGATAACCGCATAGATCGCCTTGAAGTGCGCGGCACAGAAGGGTTTATCCGTTCACGCACGCAGTTCAATGAGGAGGGCGAAGTCGGTTTTTCTGTAGTGAGCAGCGGTGAATCGCGAAGCGTGACGCTCACGGCACCGAGTAACTATGTGCTGGAAATGGAAAACGTGAGCCGCTACTTTGAAAAGGGTGGAGAACCGCCGGTGACGCGGGAGCTTTCGCTCAGAGTCGCGCGCGTGCTTGGCGAGGTGCTCAGACAGATCGGCTACTGATCCTTCAGAAGATCATGATGAGAGTGCCGGCCGTGATCAGCAGCGTGCCGACGGCAATTTTCGCCGTGATCTGCTCGTGGAGCAGGAAGAATGCCAGCACGACGGTGATGACAACGCTGAGTTTGTCTACGGGAACGACTTTGGAGGCTTCCCCTAGCTGAAGTGCCTGAAAATAGAAGAGCCAGGATGCGCCGGTGGCAAGACCGGACAGGATGAGAAAAAGCCAGCTGCGGCGGCTGATCTGCCCAATGCCGTGCTGCGCGCCAGTGATGAAGACAAGGGCCCACGCCATACCGAGAACCACAACGGTGCGGATGGCGGTGGCGAGGTTGGAGTTTACGCCTTCCAGGCCGATTTTAGCCAGGATAGACGTGAGCGCCGCGAAGACAGATGACAGAACGGCAAACAGGAGCCACACTTCGTCCTCCTTTCAGGACAACATTCAGTGTAGCATCCGGAGCCGCAAATGTAAGGGAGCGGAACGGAAGTGAAGCGGGTTAGATTGGGAGATTCCGACCTCGAAGTATCCGGGATCGGGCTGGGATGCATGCGCCTGGGTGACCAGGGAAGCACGCAGCTTGAGCGGGAAGAGAAGAGCCGCGCTGTTGTGCAGGCGGCGATTGAGGTGGGCATCAACTTCTTTGACACGTCTCCTGCCTACGGCGACGGCTGCGCGGAGGAATTCCTGGGGCTCGCACTGCGGGGTGTACCAGGCCGCGATGAACTGGTTATCGCGACCAAATGTCCGCCGCGGACGCCCGAGGAAATCGAGGAACGCATGAGCGCCCAGGAACATATCACGCGCATGCTCGACAGCAGCCTGAAGCGAATGAATCTCGATCATATTGATCTGTATATTTTCCAGGGCTGGGACTACAACACGCCGCTCTATGATATTCTGGACGGACTGAACCGTACAAAAAACGCAGGTCTTATCCGTTTTCCCGGTATTTCCGACTGCCTCGCCTATCAGCTGGTCAAGGCAAATGAGCTTGCTTCACGTAATGGCTTCAACCGTTTTGTCACCGTGCAGAACCCTTACAATCTTGTCGCACGTGAAGACGAGCGCGAACTGCTGAAGCTGTGCCGCGAGGATAAGATCACCGTGACCCCGTATGGCGTGCTGGACGGCGGCCGCCTGGCAAGGCCGCAGTCAGCACCGGCCGATTTCCCGGAGGGAACGGTCAAGGAACAGAACCGTGCGTACCTGGCCCGGATGGATCAGGCAATTCTCGCCCGCGTTGAGGAGATCAGCCGCAGCAGGGGTATTTCCATGGCCCAGGTCAGCATTGCCTGGCTACTTTCCAAAGGAACTGTGCCGATCGTCGGAGCGTCGACACCCGAGCAGGTGCAGGAAGCCGCCGCCACCTGTGATATCGAGCTCACAGAAGAAGAGATTCACTATCTGCAGGCACCGTATCTGCCGCATCCGGACGCGTCCTGGTGGGAGGTTCTGCCGGGAGATGATGCCCTGGCGGCTCCGGAGCCGCCGGCAGCCGAAACGCCAGCGGAATGAGCAGCCAGATTACGGTTGGCCTCTCAGGCGGGGTGGATTCTGCTGTGGCTGCCTATCTTCTCAAAGCTCGCGGCCTGCCGGTGACAGGCGTTTTCATGAAAAACTGGGATGACGCCGATCCACTCTGCAGCGCCGAATCGGATTACGCGGACGTGGCTGCTGTGAGTGCCCTGCTCGGCATTCCATATTACAGCGTCAATTTTGAGCGGGAGTACCAGGAAAGGGTATTTGCCTCATTTCTGCGGGACTACCGTGCCGGACGGACGCCAAACCCTGATGTGCTCTGCAACAGCGAAATCAAGTTCGCTGCCTTTCTTGATTTTGCCCTCGATTCAGGTTCCGATCAAATTGCGACCGGACACTATGCCCGCACAGCAAGCGACGGCAGCACGACGCTTCTTCTGAAAGGGAAAGATCAGAGCAAGGACCAGTCGTAT
This sequence comes from Clostridia bacterium, assembly GCA_014805015.1. Lineage (GTDB taxonomy): Bacteria > Bacillota > Clostridia > Christensenellales > Christensenellaceae > JAAUYQ01. The sequence continues at coordinate 7,098 of JAAUYQ010000001.1, forward strand.
TTTCTGTGTCTGCTGAACCAGCAGCAGCTGAGCCGCGCGCTGTTTCCTCTCGGGGGTCTCCTGAAAAGCGAAGTGCGCGCTATAGCCCGCGAGCTGGCCCTGCCGGTGGCTGCCAAGAAAGACTCGACCGGGATCTGCTTTATTGGCGAGCGCAATTTCAAGGCCTTCCTGATGCAGTACTTTCCGCAGAGGCCGGGTCCAATCCGGACTCTGGAGGAAGGAACACAGATAGGGCAGCACGACGGGCTGCTCTACTATACGCTCGGGCAAAGGCGTGGCCTCGGGATCGGCGGACAGACAGGCGCGGGGGACGGCCGCTGGTTTGTTGTCGGCAAAGAAACGGACACCAATACGCTGCTGGTGTCGCAGAGTGAAGAGGCACTCTATGCGCCGGCTCTGTACCTCGACGGTCTTCACTTCATAGCCGGTGATCCCCAGGAATCCTTTGACTGTCACGCGAAGATCCGCTACCGGCAGCCGGACCAGCGGGCGCAGGTGACGAAGGAGACAGCCGGCTGGCGCGTCTCCTTTGCCGAACCTCAGCGGGCGGTCTGTCCGGGACAGTACTGCGTGCTCTACGACGGCGAAGTCTGCCTGGGCGGCGGCACGATAAGGGAAGCGGCCTAACGCGCAAGCGCCAGCTGCTCCACGTACTGACGGGCTACACGGCCCGAGCGGCCGCCCTTTTCCAGCGCGTAGCGCTCGGCTCCGGCAAACAGTTCCTCTTCCGGCACATCCGTGTCGCCAGCCAGCTGCCGTACCATCTGCAGAAAATCGTCCCGCTTGGGATTCGTGAATGCCAGCGTGATACCGAAACGGTCTGAAAGCGCGGTTTTCTGCTGCACAGTTTCGTTCGCATGAATATCGTCGTCTCCACGCTCCGAAAAAGTCTCCCGGATCATGCGCCGGCGGTTACTGGTGGCATAGATAACCACATTGGCAGCCCGGCTCTGCACGGAACCTTCCAGGATAGCCTTCAGCGATCCGAAATTATCGTCTTCGTCCGTGAAGGACAGATCGTCAATGAAGACAACAAACTTCAGCGGCTCCCGGCCCAGCTCATCGAGCAGGCGGGGCAGGCGGTGAATCTGCGATTTTCTGACCTCCACAAGACGCAGACCTTCCGGTCCAAGTTCATTCGCAACGGCTTTAACTGTAGTGGATTTTCCGGTACCGCTGTCTCCGTAGAGAAGGACATTGGATGCCGTGCCGCCCTCGAGAAGCAGCCTTGTATTGCGCAGCACAACGCTCCTTTGCCGCTCGTAGCCGTGCAGGTCTGACAGACGCACGGGATCCGGATGCGAAACCGGGTATACGTGGCGCCGCCCGAGGGCAAACATATAGTTGCCGCGGAACATGCCGAAGCCAGCCGTGCGAACGTCCTTCAAATAGTTACAGTACTCGGTCTGAATGTCGTGCGAGCCGGTCTGCCAGATCGGCAGATAGCCCCGGTAGCCGGGCAGCCGGGAAGCAATGAGCTGGGGCGCTACAGAGGCTGCCTGCGTGAGCAGCTCGAGCTCGGCTTTCAGCATAGCCTCCAGCGCCTGATTGTCCCGGCCGGCAAGAATATTTTCCACATAGACGTTTCGATCTGACTTCAAAAAGTCCAGCATGGCGGTGGCGAGATCCATGTTGTATGGCAGCAGGGAAGCAGCGTAGGCGCCAATGGAGCTGATACGGTCTGCTGTCGATGAAGAATCTTCAAGTGTGTCCAGCATCTGCAGGAATTTCTTGACTGGCTCAAAATGCAGCAAGCCGCGTGTAATGCACAGCGCCCGCAGCTGGGAGCGGAGTTGTTTCTCAATCATGGTTCGACCTCCAGGACGGTAACATCATACGGCGGCACTGCGAACGCGGGCAAGTTCTGTTGTACCGAGATTTGTGACATGCCTCGGGGGGATTCGGAGCGCAGAACGACGGGGATTTGGCCGCAGCTGTCTGAGAGTGCGGATCCAGAGGGAAACGGAAGGAGCAAACAGATGGATAACGGCGAAGCTCTGCTGCAGATGAGTCTGGAAGAGCTGTGGGAGCTTTTTCCCATTCAGCTGACAGAGCACCAGGATTGCTGGGCCAGATGGTTCGAGGAAGAAAAAGCACTTCTGGAGACAGTCCTGCCGGCTGGGGCTTCGGTACATCATATAGGAAGCACGGCGATTCCGGATATATGGGCCAAGCCGATCGTGGATATCCTGATCGAGCTTCCGGATGTGGCGGCGCTGCCGCAGACAGCATCAAGTCTCATGACGGTCGGCTATCTGCCTATGCACGAAGAAACCGCGCGCCTGGATTTGAACAAGGGCTACACAGTGCACGGCTTCGCTGAGCGCGTCTTTCATGTGCATCTTCGGGTAGCTGGAGACGCTCATGAGCTTGTGTTTCGCGATTATCTGATTCGTCATCCACGAGCAGCGCAAGAGTATGAGAAACTGAAACTCAGGCTGTGGCGCGAGTATGAGCATGACCGGGATGGTTATACTGCAGCAAAGGGCGCTTTTGTGACCTTCTGCATGGAGCAGGCGGCACAGGAAATCGTCCGGCCGGAGTAACATTCGCCCAGATAGTCAAGTTCGGCATGCCTTGCAGTGGCTCGCATCGTTCAGCGTTGCGTCCTTTGAGAGCGTACCCTTGACTGGTGGTCTACTGCGGGGTATTGTAGGTCACAACAAAACGAGGAGGACTCCAGTGAGAGTGTTTTTCTGCAAATAGAACATATTTGGCACTATACCCCATTTCGCAGGGGTTAGTGTGCCCATGCAGAAAAAGATGCTCCCACGCGAACAAGTTCTTTCCATCTTTGCCGCACCGCGTGCGGATACCTGCCTGCAGCAGGTCTTTTCTGCTGTCTTATTCCTGCGGCAGCCAGGAGGCTTTATGTCCCTCGTTGAAATTAGTGACCTTTCTTTTTCGTACCCTGACAGCAGTATACCTGTCTTCGAGCATGCATGCGTGCGGTTCGATACAAACTGGAATCTTGGACTGGTCGGCCGCAACGGCCGCGGTAAAACAACGCTTCTTCGCCTGCTCATGCAGAAGGAGACCGAGTACAGCGGCACGATCAAAGGAGTTCCGCCGTGTGTGTATTTTCCAGCGCCGGTTCCGAACGCTGATATGTCCGCCGCAGCGATACTTCGCAGCATCAGTCCAGAAGCAGCAGACTGGGAGATTGACCGCGAGCTGTCTCTCATCGGACTTGACAGTGATACTGCTGCAAGAGCCTTTTCAGCTTTGTCCAGCGGCGAGCGCACAAAAGTGCTTCTGGCAGCGCTTTTCCTTGTGGACGGTGCACTGCCGCTGATCGACGAACCCACAAATCACCTTGACGCCGCCGGTCGTGCTGCCGTGGCAAAGTATCTGCGCCGAAAGCGTGGCTTTATCCTTGTTTCCCATGACCGCACATTTCTGGACAGCTCTGTGGATCATATCCTGGCGCTGAGCCGCGCGGATATCGACGTACAGAAGGGCACCTTCAGCACCTGGTTCAGAAAGTTCTCGGAACAGCAGCAATCCGAGCTGCAGCGAAATACACAACTCCGAAGAGAGATTGCACGGCTTGAAGATGCCGCCGGACGCGCCTCAGCATGGTCCGCAAAGGCGGAGAAGGAGAAGCAGCACCTCAGCGATGGTCAGAAAGACCGCGGGTTTGCTTCTCATCGTGCGGCGAAGATGACCAGGCGGGCGAAGTCCATAGCTGCTCGGAGTACCAGAGCTGCTGACGAGAAAAGGACGCTTCTGCGCAATCTGGAGAAGACAGACGTATTGCACCTCCGGGGGCTGCAGCACCCCAAGAATACGCTGATCCGGCTGTCGGATGTCGTGCCGTTCTACGGCGACGCAGCTGTGTGCACCCCAGTCTCGTTTGAGGTACAGCGTGGAGACCGTTTGCTCCTCAGCGGCGCGAACGGCAGCGGAAAGAGTACAGTCTTCAGCACCATCATTGGAATGCACGAATCATACGCTGGGAAACTCGAGAAGGCATCCGGGTTGCGAATTTCTTATGTTCCGCAGAATACGCGGCAGCTGCACGGTACGGTGGAAGCCTATGCGAGAGCCGTAGGCGCAGATCTCAGCCTCATGCTGTCCATCGCACATAAGCTCGGTGTGTGCCGGGAGGATTTCGGNCGGGATCTCGCGTCGCTGTCTGAGGGACAGAAAAAGAAGATGATGATCGCGCGCAGTCTGAGCGAGCCGGCGCACCTGTACGTCTGGGACGAGCCGCTGAACTACCTGGATATCTACGCACGAGTACAGATTGAGAAGATGATCCAGGAGGCTGATACGGCCATGCTGCTGGTTGAGCACGATCAGACGTTCCGACGTGCAGTCGGAACAGGCGAAGTGCAGCTCACGTAACAGCGGGCTGAGCTCGACCCGCTGCACAGATGGACGCAGCAGGCCTGGGCTCAAACGGGGCTCAAGCTGCGCTCCCTATGCAGAGGCCGCGGGGATTTGCAGTGGGGTTTTGGACGAAGCGTGTTAATCCATAACGCCGCTCTGAGAGCCTTTCCNTGGAAACGATGAAGTTTTTTGGTGAAGTAGCGCTCTGTTTTGTGCTAGTACCCCGAGGCATAAGTTCGTCCGTAATAGCTCATGCGGCTAACGGTANCCCCGTGTAGGTCCATTTGTATGGTTTTGCTGTTAGATTATACTGCTTCACGAATCTTCGGATGCCAGCATCGAGACTCTTAACAGATACAGAACTACGATGTCTGAGAAACTGCNTCGAAAACGTTCCGAACCAGATCTCTATTTGGTTAACCCACGAACAGTGCCGTGGAGTGTAGATGAAGCGAATTCGGTGACTTTTGTCGTGCAGAAACTCTTCCCGCGACTTCATAGTTTGAAGAATCCCCCGGGTGCCCTTCTCTCCCAGATCGTCCGTGATGCCGCAAGCTCCCGCCACGTATTGCACAAGTCGTTCCGACTTGTGCGTATTGAGCCCATCGACAATGAAATTCCATTGCGCGTCTGGATCAGTAGCCACGATTTTTCTGATTGCAGCTACAAAGTCGCTCTCTTTTCGTGTTTGGCCAAGGCGAAGCGGCAGGATTTTTCCATCGCTCACTTCGCGTCCGGCAATCAGTGTGCGAGTACCATGGCGTATATATTCAAACTCGACATGTGCCGACTTTCCTGGTGCCACTGGTTTCCCTGTATACTTGTGCTCCAGTGCTTGAATTCCAGTTTTTTCGTCAACACAGACAACATGCACTCCTTGTTCGCGCAACTCTGGCGCACGAAGATAAAGATTGCAGATCTCTGCAATGCGGCTGCTGAATTCCGCAGGATCTTCATCCTTGTCAGGCGAATGCAGCCAATACTTGGTCTTCCATGGTCTGATCTCTGCTTTATCCAGATAGCGGGAAACAGTTCTGGCTGAGATCGACGGCACGACATCGGCACGGACAGCCTCCTCTGCGAGCAGAGCGCAGGTCCACTGGGTCCGTTCGTAGCCGAACTTTGAGGGTTTTTGACACGCTCGTTTCATAATGAAGGCGATCTGCTCACCGCTGAACATGCGCGGCCGACCGGACCGGCTTCCATCTGCCAATACATTACGGATCTCCACTTCCAGCTTCTCCGGCTTTGATGCTTCAACCACAAGCAGTTGGTCGATTGCGTCTACAAAACGCCCTCGCCATTTGCTGCACGTATCAGGGGAAATATTCATCTTCTTGGCAATCTGAGCGTTGCTGTATCCAGCTGAGGCATACAGCACAATCTGCGCTCGCTGCACCAATCGTGCCTCTGTCCGCTGTCCATTTGCAAGCTTCTCCAAGTGGTTCTGTATTCCTGCCGAAATCTTGACTTCTTTCGCTATAAATGCCATTGTACTTCTGAGCTCCATTCGATAGTTTTTTGTTACAACTTCTTTATCGAATAAAAGGAGCTCATTCTTAATCTACTGGCAGCATTCCATTACGGACGAACTTATGCCTCCGGGTACTAGACAGCCGCGAGTGCAGAGCCAGCATGGCCGCTGGAAGCAACTCCAATTTGTACACATCTCAACTGAGAGTCCGCTCAAAATCCTCGCGGTCCCCTATGCAGGCCAGGACTTGCCAAACACTGCTTTTTGGATTAAAATTGTCATGTGGCCGAGAAATGATCAGATCGCCATGGCAATGATCCTCAGTAGCTCAGCGGTAGAGCATCCGGCTGTTAACCGGAGGGTCGTTGGTTCAAACCCAACCTGGGGAGCCAAAAATAGAGTCCGTCGTACCCGGCGGGCTTTTTTTATGGGTTCATTGAAAAACTAAACGCAACCCCCACGACGCGACCGACGAATCGAAAGCGGT
>JAAUYQ010000002.1 GCA_014805015.1 Clostridia bacterium
AACAATGGGGCAAAGATGGCGGCCGGCAGTATAAACATTTCATCCAGTCATTCCGTCCGGAGGACAAAATCAGCCCTGCGGAGGCACATCAGATTGCAATGGAGCTGGCAGAATCCTCCTCCATGTTTGCGGACTACGAAGTGCTGATCGCCACACATCAGGACCGGGATCATATCCATTCGCATTTCATCTGCAACTCGGTGAATATACGGGACGGACGGAAATTCCGGTACGCGAAATCTGAGCTGGAGGAGCTGAAACTGCTGTCAGACCAGATTGTGAAACAGCATGGATACCGACTGGAACAGGAACGGGGCGAAACGGGGCACATCACCACCTGGAGACAGGCGCTGTACCGAATGCTGGAGGCACACCAGGCAAAGACGAAACCAAGCTGGATGTACGAAGCAGTTCTGGCTGTCCTGAATGCTGCTGATCATTCGCTGGACAGAGAAACGTTCATCCGTGAGATGGAATCAGAGGGGTATGGTATCCGCTGGGGCGAACGATCTGTAACTATTATTACGCCGGACGGACATCATGTGCGGGCGTCGCGGCTCGAAACTGTGTTCAAAATCCCGTCAATTATGGCCCAGTATGGCGATCCGGCAGTGCAGCAGGAACTGCTGCGGTCAGATCTGAAAAAGATCGACAGGACCGCTGAACCTGCTTCACCAGCTGAACCGGAATGGCAGCGTTTTGATCTCGATCTGCGGCCAGTGCCGGATGGCGTTATGACCCGGCAGGATGGGCAGCGGTATGCGGTCGCATGTGCTGTCTGCCGGCAGCTGCGGGCAGCAGGATCGCTGATCGAATTTGTGCAGGGCATGGCGCTCGGCGGCTACCAGGTGCACTGCAGTGCCAGAGCGAAAAATACCGTGTTCGTGACGCCGCAGGGGCTGCATGTCCGTTCATCTCTGATAGAAAAGCGGTACGGACTGCCCTCGATCCAGGAGGCCCTGCATCAGCTGGACAGCCGGAATCATGAAACAGAGATAAAAGAAGCCTATGATGGCGAGCTGTGGCCGCAGCTGTGGATGGCCGATATGGAGCGGCCGTCGGTATCACCGGTATGGTCCGGTCAGAATGCACTATTGGCACGGCAGGGTGTCTCATCGGGGTCCCGCGGCATACGGATCAATGGCAGCCGATCAGAAAACAGCAGCATATGGCAGCACGAACTGGATGCCGCAGCCATTGCATTGGGGCAGAGTCTGCAGCAGAAAGGCTCGCCGCAGGACTGGCTGGCAGACAACGGTTACAGCATGGAATCCGCGGGTGAGGAGTTGTTTCTCGTTACGCCCCGGCAGCGGCGGCTGCAGATCCGGCAGGAAGGATCCATCTGGCAAGGACACAGGCCGTTTGAATGCATTGTACATTTCGTTGGGCGGCTGATCTGGATGGCAGAGAGTGTTCTGGGCAGCGGCGGTGGTGACGGCATAGAGACGGTCCTGACACTGGCACTGATGACCGCGGCGCTGGCTGTGGAAACAGCGGCAATGCTGATCCGGGCCGGAATCGACATCATCATAACTGCCGGAGATCTGGCATATGAAGTATATACAGACCGGGAGAAGGTAGTGCTGCAGCCAGAAGACCGGGAAGAACGGGAGGCGAAACTGCAGGCGGCCAGGCAGCTGCCGGAGGTCCGCAGACAGCCGGAAATACCGCCACATGATCTGCGCCCCCTGCTTGCGGCTGTGCAGCAGGCGTCAGCAGCGGAGACCAAACAGGAATTTGTGCAGGCCATGGTATCCCAGGGATACGGCGTGCGCTGGACGGAGCACGGCACGCTGACATACATTCTGCCGGACGGGGAACGGGTGCGGTCCCGCCGGCTCGAAGAAAAGTACGGGCTGCCGTCGATAGCGGCCGCCTACGGTCAGGTGTATGTGCCGCAGAAAGGGCCGCGACCGCTCGCGGCGCGGGCAATTCTGCGGGCTCTTGAGGCACCTGATCTGAGCGAATTCAATGCAGCGATGGAGGATTTTGGCTATACCGTTGACTGGCAGCCGGAACTGTCTGATGCAGTGATCACGGCGCCAACGGGCGAACGCATGCGGCTCCGGAGCCTGGAGCGGACGTTTGAACTGCCATCGGTATGCGGAAAGTATATTCGGTACCGAAAGATGGATATGGAAAGAGACTGGCAGCAGGAATATATGCCAGCGTCTGGACGCAGATTGGTTGAGCAGGATAGAACGGCAGAACTGGAGCGACAAACAGACGGCTGGGAACGGTAGTTTCCAGTCGCCTGTTCTGCCGACAAAGTTTAGGACAGATTGAACATGCGAATCATCTCTGCCAGTCCATTGGCATACTGTCCTGCGAGCTGATCTGCCTTCCGGCTTAGATACGCATCTTTTTTGAACACGCTGCGAACGCTTCCTTTGAACCAGTCTATGGTCTCAGTGAATTTCTTGCGTGCCTCAGTTACATTGTTGATTTTGGTCTCCAGCAGACGAGAGATCAATTCGTCCGAGATTGGATCGAATCTTTCATGGTTGTCAGTTAGGCAACCCGGATCCCTTTCCTGCAGGCGCTGGCTGACAAGATTGAGGACGTCATCCGAAACACCATGTTCAGTAAGAATTTTCTGAGCCGAAAGCCGCATCAACGGACTCTGCGCATAAATCAGCCAATCACTGTTCATAGGAAGATTAGGGTCGTCAGTGCCTTTTTCTAAAATCTTCTGCTGCTGGCCGAACGCAGTTGAAAGAGCATCATACATCGCGTCGAATTCACGCATAGTCATCGTACATCCGCGAATTGTAATTGTTGAAGTATCGGGATGGAGGCGGGCATCATTACACGAAACCTCAAAGGAATTCTGAAGTTTTGTATAGTCCTTTTCACTTAAATCTTTCAGATCATCTCCCATGAAAAAATCGAAGGCCCCAGAATATTTGTTTATGCTAGCAGAAGGTGCACCTGTAAGCCATGTGTATCCAGTCATATCGCGAACACAACTGGTTGGCTCAGGAAGCTTCCACTTGCTTTCGTTCTGAGCCGACCAGTCCCGAATGTATTCGTCAAACGTGTTGTAGCCGGCTGGCGGTACCAATTCGTATGCAGGCTCTTCATTTTTCTGGAGGCTATTTGTGCTGCCAGCAGCCGTGTCCAGTGCGGCTCTTATTTCTTCTGTCTGGCTCGACTGCTTAGCACTCTGTATTGCAGGCTGAAAGCTGAGACCACTATCTGCTGTAATCCTATTGATTGGCATATCCTATATTCTCCTATGAAGCTGAATGATGATGGTACACCGTAAATTTTGTTTCCAACACAGCTCCAGTTTTGGTATCAGTAACGGTAACTGTCACATCTGCTAGATCATATTTGTGAGTTAGCTTCGAAGCACTGTTGTAATACTGAAACTGCTCACCAGATGGAGAGGGCATATTATTAAGCGTTACCTGGAAGGCTCCGTTGTTATTAATTGTCCCTTGCCCTTCTTTTCTTGCTAGAGAGGGTACATTGTGGCTGTCCCAATAGCGATTGATGAATGTAACTTTCACATTCATTCCCGTGGTGTCGGTTAGTGCATTTCCGTTTCCGTCCTTTAATTGGCCGTCGACTCGGAACCAGCCGCCATAAGTTCGCAGACAGTACCCGTTTCCCTGTGGCCAAGGTACGTAATCGGTACCACTGGTATCCAGATCTGTAGATAGTTTTGTTATTGTAAATGACTGAGCACTTGCAGCTACATTTTTTATGGAAACCGCTAGTTTGTATTGATGCCAATCAAATGCAGCCCTATTTATTGAGCTTACCCGAATATAATAAGTACCCGTCTGTGGCTCGAATCTGTACAAGCCATTTATTTTGGGCATAAGCCTAAGCTGATTGTTCCCGATGTGCTCATACAGCTCAACACTGTCGTTAGAACAGATGGCTCCTGTAGAAATGTCTGTAATTTCCAAAGAAATATCTTTCCATCTGTATGCTAAGTTGACATCAACATTCAGCTGATACCAATCGACATCTGATGGCGAATTGAGAGGAGCTCCACTTGCAAAATCACCGATATTCAATGTATTACACGGATAGGCAGCATTCTGGTCGTTTTCTCCCGATAGATACTGCCCCGGTATATCTATGGAATAGTAGACAGTATACGGGTCTGTAGCGCTTGCTCCTTTTTTTGCATGGACGATAACAACATAATCTTTATAGGTAGATGCTGTGTTGATATAATCAGCACCTTCGTCCAGTGTTTTTGTCATGCCAGTGCCAATATACGTAGTATATTGTGACCCTGCTACAAGCGTAACGTTATTATCACTATCAAGCTCCCCAAGATACAAATCGTAATCCAAATTGCTTGATGCGGGACATTCAAGTCCTGCTTGCAGAATCTGATTTGGACCGAGCGAAATTATTCCGTACATATTCATGGTACCTTCAGATGAAATGGTACCTTGGGTTTCTTTGGAGAGTGCCGTTGTGCTCCTATTGGAAACAATATCCGAAAAAGGAAGTAATGCACTACAAGCACCCCTATCAATCAATGCTTGTGCCTCGGAGAGATCTTCTGTACTGATGGACATATCGTTGTGCGCAATATTATCGATAAGATTTGCTTTAGACAAATGCGAAGTGGTGGTTATTTCTGCTGCAAAAACTAAAGAAGTTGTTCCATACAGGAACAGAGTACAGCAAAGCAAGAAGGCTATAGTAGCTCTAAATTTTTTCATGGCTTTTCCTTTCAAAAGAGAAATTAACTTGAGTTAGCCTTTCATGAGCGCTTACGAAGGGGAAACAACACTCGGAGTATAGGTGACACGTGATGAACGAATCACATTGCCATCATACGCCCTGTGTGTGGCTTTGATACGATACGTGCCACTTCCAGCATTAAAGGAAACTCTAACAGTTGAGGAAATCACAGATGATAAATACAGCGAAGCTGATTTAACTGTCGTCCAGCCGGAACCAGTCCATTTCTGTAATTCAAAAAGAGCTCCTAATTTGCTGCATGTCTTGTTGGCATACGTAATTGCTGTACCAGTTATAGTCGAGCTGCTGACTGCAATGGAGCTCGAAGCCTTGGTTATGATCTCTCCGGATTGAATCAAGACATCTTGATCGATTTCCGCAGCAAGAGATACAGTAGGAATAAGCAAAATCACGAGGCACATGATCCAGGCCCAGAAAGATCGATTCATGATAAGACCCCCTCTGATAATAAAGAGCCGGTTAAAAGGAGATCTATTATCATCTTTTTTGATGTCTATATGATTGGCGGGGAATTAAGCTGAACAGACAAAACACAAAACGCACAACCAGATTTCTGGAATTGCTGGAACCAGAAGCGGCGCATCTGATGAAATACCTGACAGACAGGGTGCTGAATACGGCAGATGCAGAAGATCTGTATCAGGACACCATTTTGATAGCTTACGAAAATTTCGATAGCCTCCGGTCAAAAAGGGCCTTTCCAGCTTGGCTCCTGTCGTGTGCCCGCACAGCGATCTCCCGTATGTTTCGGAAAAAAGCGAATCTTGAACACCCAGTCGACACATCCGGCAGGATAGATGAGACCAAAATCCTAAATGTACCGCCTGCTGACAATCTGGAGGAGTCCGTGATTCGCAGGCTCGACAGAGAGCAGTTGACTCGCCTCATTGCATCCTTGTCATTCACGGAGAGAAATTTTCTGTCTCTTCGATATGGACAGGAAATGTCATATAAGAAGATGGCTGAAATACTCAATACGACCCCTGGCTACCTGGCAATCCTGAATCATAGAATCATAGAGAAACTAAGGGAATTAGGCAGTGAATCAGATCAAGCAGACAAAGAATAATATTACAGAATTGTCATCTGAACTTTTCGAGCAGAATTGGGAGCTGAATGCCGATAAGTATCATCGCACAGCACAGGATCTGATCGAAAACTGGCACCAGTCAATTGGTAAGCCAAGGGGGTTTCGATTTGGGAGAAAGCTCGGAATTGCTCTGGTGCTGGTAGCTTGTATAGTAATGTCTAGTTTCCTTATTGCCGGCATACCTGAGCTACAGGGGATTGCACTCAACGTCAAATCCCGACTTCAGGACATGCTGCCGTCCAACGACCAGATGCGCACCTTTCCCACATTAGAAGAAGCAGAGGCGGCCGCCAATTTCAGACTGCCAATTCTTGCTTATTTACCGAAAGGTTATAAATTACACGGCGACATTACCTTACAGAAGGCAGGTGACGATTTTATCATCTCAGCTACCTATGTTCGGGGCAGTGATTACTTGAATATTTGTTTTGAAAACCTAACTCTTCACAGTACCGCTGACCCATCACAAATGTATAGCCAGATCACATATGAAGTTTTGGAGGACAGCAGCGAACGATCCGTTATCATTTCGACACAGCCCCCATTTTCTGCGGAGGTTTTGTATGATTCACTGAGAGTCAGTATTGTTGGGTCCGCGGTGACGCGTGCGGAAATGATCCGGATTGTGGACGGCCTGCAGAGATAGATGGCACTATGTGCCGGTCTTTGGGCGCCGTTATCTAGAGCGCGGGTGATTACATACGGCTGACGGTATTTCTGTTTACGATGCGGCTGCGGGTGGATATAATAAACACAGCACGGTCGGCTGTTTTGGTCAGCGGCCGTTCCCGTGTTCACATTGTGATTAGGAAAACGCCGCTACCTGTTAGCGGTTTTTCTCATTTGATGATGCAATCAGAACGCCAAAAAAGACGCCAAGCAGGAAGCACAAAACGTACTCCATGAGCATACCCCTTTGCTAGGGGAATCAACCGCAACAACTGATCGTGCTGCAACAGACAGTATACCGGTCGCTGGAGTTTTTGTCTCTGTCGGTACCTGACGCGCTTCGTGCGATGAGGCAGGATGAGGCAGGATCCCGGTGTGTTAGGTTATGCAGCCGGTCTTTCCCAGGCCGTCTCCCAAATTGGGATCCCTGTCCGCAGTGAGCGGCCGCCAGTTGCCTGCTGTTAAGTGAAGCCGTTTGCGGCGCTGAAAGGAAAAGGCACGGCAGCCATACTTCGGGCATCTTCAAAACCCGGCAGGGTCCGCATCCCCGTCATGGATCAGCCGGCGCCTTGCGAACATCACGGCCGTTATTGCGCAGGCACGCATTGCGTCACCATGTTTTGCTGTGTGCGGGATGGCAGTATTCGCAATACTGGAAACGCCCGGCTGTATATGCCGCGTACCATCTGAATGGTTCCGTTCCTGCGCACCGCTTAAAACCCGGCAAAAGGCTGGTTTTAAGCGGGCTGCAGCGGCTTCTGTACACTGCGCAAAAGGCGTATTTTGCGCATAGTTGAACCGTGGAGACGCTAAGAAAACCGCCGTTNCCTCTAGACCCTGCCGGTACGAAATTGCGAAAACAATCCGGTACGAGCTGGCCCATAAAGACGGGTTTCTAGCGAATTACAGACTGCCGTTTTCAGCTCCGCACCCCTTAACATTTTCCCCCACTGGACGCGGGAAAAGTGCGGTAAACGCGGGTTTAGGAGTGAGCCGGATAACCTGCCGGCAGTAGGAAATGAGCGGAACGGATAAGCGGGGTACAGGGGATGCAACCCCCGGTCGGCGGTGCGGGGTATTGCGCCGGATGCAGGGAATCAGGAAGGGCAGCCATTTGCGGGAAGTTTGGGAAATGCGGGCAGAGGGGTTTTGGGGACTCTTCCCCAAACGGGCTCTGTGTGGCACGCCACACGGGAAGCCTGCGCGCGCGTGCCGCGCCTTGCGTCCCAGCGGTCCTACGGGCACAATAAAACAGCTACCACACTCTATACCGCGTAGCGGGAGGAGGTGTGTTATGCAAAGCTCGTTCTGGCTTGAAGTCCTATCCGGCGTGATTGCTGGCGTCATCGTCGCGGTCATAGGCCGGTGGATCGAAAAGCACTGGTAGCAAAAGCCCCGGAAGGTCTCAAATCTCTCCGGGGCATTTTTGTGCGTTATGCACTTGCTCGTTCACTATCACTATACCCGTAGCCGGCGGCTCTGTCTACGTATCACGTTTACCAATATAAGCCGACCCACTACAGCGGATTGTTGGGTATTTGGGTTGGTAGATACGGTTAAACCCAGCTATCCACTTGTTCACTAGTCACGGTCTCCAATATCACTGCAGCATTTTTCCATGGAGATTTTGATATGCTTCTTTGCCTGCCTACCGCGCTTCCGCGCCTTGCGCTCCAGCGGTCCCACGGGCACAATAAAACAGCTACCATATCCTATACCGCGNAGCGGGAGGAGGTGAAAGCCTGTGGCTACTGTGTTTTGGCTGACTGTCCTGTCGGGTGTAATCGTTGGCGTTACCGTCGCGGTTATTACCAAATGGATAGAAGCTCTGGTAGCAAAAGCCCCGGATGGTCGTCAAATCACTCCGGGGCGTTTTCTTTGAAAGCCTGTATCGGCTACTGTGTCTACATTTACTATACCTGCAGCCGGCGGCCCTGTCTACGTATCCCGTCAACCCGATCGACCACTGCAATGAGACAGCTGGATAGTTGGGTTAGTGGNTGTAGTACAATCTAGCTACCCACTCATTCGCCAGTCACGGTCTCCAATATCACTGCAGCGTTTTTTCCATGGAGATTTTGATATGCTTCTTTGCCTGCCTATTGTCTCCCATGCTTGAAGCACATGTTTTCCTGATTACTGAAAGATGGATATATAGGATTCGGAGCGCTTGTCACAGTCCGCTTGTTCCTGTCATACGGGCGTGCTCTGGATTGGTAGATGGATAGACTGATATATGGGTATTCACCGATCTACATATCTATGTAACCATATCATGGAGTGGCCGGAATCATCCAGGAATGGCTTCAATACGGGTACCCATCAACCCAATCGTTGATGGGTACAGGCTTTCTCTTAATGTGGGTACATGGATTATTACGTACCCATATATCCGCTTTACCTTCANTCCTTCTGCTGCAATGTTTACGAGACTTAGTGGGTATGTAGATATTTGAGTAGCAGCGTACCTACATACCCACACACGCACCTTTGCTACTGGTTCACATATACCTACTAATCCATGAACCAACATACCNACATACCCATTTACANATCAGCAAAGATGTTTTATTATGGATGTATCGGTACCCACAAACCTATATATCCATGCACCGGCAGGAGGCCTTTGATGAAAAAGATAATCGCCCTATCTCAAAAAGGCGGGACAGGAAAGACTTTTCTGGCGGATGAGGTCATTCACAGTCTTGATCGCACCAATATCCCGTGGGCATTCTATGATCTGGATGTACAGGGCGGCAGTCAGCATGAAACAACCGATAATGCATCTGCTGAAATCGCTGTCATTGATACTCCAGGCAGAATAGACGAAAACACCATCTCCTATATTGAGGATGCAGACCTGATCATTCTGCCTACCCGGGCTGGATCAAGCGAAGTACCAGCGCTGGAGAATATCCGTAGTCTTATACAGGAATATGCACCAGACACGCCGGTTGTCCTTGTCCTGAATGGCTGGAATCAGTATCTCAATGCCAAATCATTTGCTGACTACCTACTGCAGAGCAAACACCCGAACGAAACACTGATTTCGATGCCGCAGGGAGAAGCTGTACCGAAAGCCACTGCACTGAAAATGTCTGTCAGTGAGGTGGCGCCGCGCTCACGGGTAGGATCCAAAGTTCGGCATTTCACTAATTCTGTGCGGCAGCTCCTGCAGCTGCCGCAGGAACCCGAGCTGCCCTACAATCCACAGCCACGGAAGGAGCTGTAATACAATGGGAACCAGAAAAACACAGCCAATCAATTATGCTGGAATGGCACAGAATGTTCAGAACGAACGCAAAGCAAACAATCAGCCGCAACCGCCTGTAGCCGTTCCGGAACCAGCACCTGCAATATCAGAAAAGAAGCAGTCCCGTTCCGTCAGTGCATCCAACATTTTCACTGCGCAGATGACTTTCCGCGCTTCACCGGAACAGCGCGACTTTCTGAAGCGGCTGGCTTTAGACAATCACACAACTGTCGGTGATATTATCCGGTGGTACATTGACGGCCTTGCGAATGGCTCCATCAAATACATGGGTTGATGGATGCTCAGGTATCTGGGTTGCAATATACTCAGGTACCTATATACCCCAACGCAGCGCATACAATAGTATGGCCGATCACGCAGTCCTTACCGGCCTGGAGATTCTGTATGGATCAGTGGCAAGCGCCATACAGTTCACGGCGCACACTGCGACTGCGGCGGAAGCAACGTCCCTCTGGAAGACGGCAGGAATATGGCCATTTCCAACGTACAGAAGGTCGTTCATACCGGATGGTGGAGACTGCTCTGACAAAGAAGGCAGCGGCAATTCCTCCCCCGCCTGTAGAGGCGGGAGTCTCCTTGCCGCGAGTTGATGAAAACGAATAATATGACATACAGTGATTTTGTTCAGTGATCACAGGCGGAATAGAGAGGTGATACCGAACTGAGCACCAAAAATCTTACAATAACGGAAGCTATAGCCAGACTGTGTCTCATCGATGACGAAATGATGCGGGTAGCGCTACAGTGTAGATTTTAACAAGCGTAGGCCACCTGTTTTACTAGAATTAGGCCAGGCTACTACTAAATGTAGACCACGTTGCGACTAAGAATAGGCCACGATTGGAATAAGAATAGGCCACCTGGAATAAAAACAAAATAACTCACCAGTCTCATATTACCTCTGTATAATCGTAAAGGCGTACAAGAGTACGACTAAGGATTTATGGAGGTTTTTTAATGGGTAAAGTCGATTTCCGGGAAATACTCCGGCTCGACCGCGAAGGTCTCAGCAAGCGCAAGATCGCTTTGAGCCTTGGCCATTCGCGCGACACAATCTCAAAGACACTGAATCGTGCCAAGAGAAAGGGCATCACTCTTTCAGACCTGGAAGGGCTGACAAACAAAGAGGTTGAGCTGAAACTGTTTCCGGAACGGAAAAAGCGCGGAGAGCACGCTGAACCTGACTATGAGCACGTTCACCAGGAACTTGCAAAACGGGGAGTGACTCTCACGCTGCTCTATGACGAGTATACAAAGCAGTGTGAGACAAATGGCGAGCTGCAGTACAGCTATTCACAGTTCCGCAACAAGTACACCGAGTACGCCAAGTGCAAAAAGGCAACACTGCGTGTCGTGCACAAGCCGGGAGAAGCACTTGAGGTGGACTGGGCAGGAGATGTGCTGTATGTCTGCAGAGACGAAAACACCACCTGCAAAGCATATCTGTTTGTAGCGTGCCTGCCGTTTTCGCAGCTGATCTATGCGGAAGCCTTTCCGAATATGAAGAGCGAAAGTTGGCTGACCGCCAATGTGCATGCGCTCGAATATATCGGAGGCGTCCCTGCATCTATCGTGCCGGATAATCTCAAGACGGGAGTTACAAAACATACGCCCAGCGAAACGATCATTGCTCCCGGCTACCGCGAGTTGGCAACGCACTATGGGACAGTGATTCTGCCGACACGAGTTCGGGCTCCGCGCGACAAGGCATCTGTCGAGCGCAGCGTCGGGATCTGTGAGACCTGGATAACGGCAAAGCTGCGTACACAGCAGTTCTTCAGCTTTGCCGATCTGAACGCCCAGATCCGTTTGCTGGTAGATGAGCTCAATATGCGCCCATTCCAGCACAAAGATGGCAGCAGACGCTCTGTCTTCGAAAATGAAGAGCATGCCTTTCTGAACCCGCTGCCGACAATACCTTACGAAGTTCCCATCTGGAAGTCAATGACAGTCCCAGCCGACTATTTGCTGGAAATTGAAGGGTGCAGATACTCCGTCCCCTACGAGTATATCGGCTGTGTTGTGCTTGTGAGAATCACACGGGAAACCATCGATGTACGCTACCAGGGGACTCAGATCGCCAGTCATGCGCGCCGTGAGCCTCAGAAAGAACCGGTCTACAAACTGGAGCACATGCCCGAGAATCATCGCCAGGCGATCAAGTATACCGAAGAATACTGCCGGCAGTGGGCTGTTGGAGTTGGCGGGAAGATCGAGGCCGTCGCCACTCAGTTCTTGAACGAACCTGGGCCCACATCTCAGAAAACCCGCAAATGTACGGCTCTGATGAGATTGGCTGACAAATACTCTTTGAGCCGATTGGAACAGGTCTGTGCCGCAGTTGTTTCGGCCGATCACACTCCTTCAGTGGAAACGATCAAGCAGCTTCTCGCCAGTGGGCGTGAAGTATTTATTGCGGAAAAGTGTTTTCCGTCAAGACGAACTCCCCAGTTTTGTAAAGAAAAAGGGACAGAATTGTAATTAAGAATTCCCCAGTTTTGTCATCAGGATGCTGACCCAGCGGCAGCGGTTCTCCTCATAAGAGCATGCTCGACACGGTAGCTCTGGCCCTCAAAGGCCAGAAGATGTCCGTGGTGCACCAGCCGGTCAATCATGGCAGCTGCCATGTTTTCGTCAGCTAAAACCACGCCCCATCTGGAAAACTCGAGATTGGTCGTGATGACTACGCTCTTGCTTTCGTAGCTGTCGGCGACGATCTGGAAAAGAAGACGGGCACCTTCGCGATCCACTGGAACGTAACCCCATTCGTCGAGAATCAGCAGATCGATTTTCTGCAGATCACGTATGAGCTTGTCGAGTCTGCCATTCTTGGCAGACAGACTCAGCAGACGTACAAGGCTGGCGACAGTGAAGAATCGGACGTTAAGACCTCTCCGGCAGGCAGCAATGCCTGCTGCAACAGCCATATGCGTTTTGCCTGTTCCGACAGGCCCGTAGAGAATCAGGTTGAGGTGCTCATCGATGAATCTGCCGGAGCTGATCTCGTCGAGCGTGAAGCCCTCAGGAAAGATGACCCGGTGGGTTTCGTAGTCATCGAATGTCTTGTAGCAAGGAAAAGCTGCTTTTTTCAGCAGACGATTCACCTTGTTTTCATCGCGGTGGGCAACCTCTCCGGCAAGCAGATCCCGAACAAACTCAATCTGGCGTGGTGTGCCTGATTCCAGGCAGGCTGTGCTGAGATCAGGGGAGAGCAGCAGCCGCCGACTCAGCACCTGGATTTCAGCACACATCTGTTCCTTGCTTGTAGGTTTTCTCATTCATTCCCTCCTTTCTGTTGGAGTGGGGTGAGATACATGTCGTAGACGCTCAGCATTGCAGCAGCACTGAACGGCATCTGGATGGCTTCATCCGCCAATCTGGCAGCGTAGACCATTGTTGAGTCATGATCCAGATGGCCGTTTCCCACAGCGGATGACATTGCCTGTACGGCAGTGTCGAAGCCAAACTCAGCGTTGAGTTCATCAAGCAGTCTCAATGCCCGTCCACGCTCTTTGTTCGGAGCCTCGTCCAGATATTTCTGCAGGATGTCCGGAACGTTCTGCCTGACGCCGCTTTGCATCCAGGCACCTGGCCGCTGGCTGAGCACAGCAAGAGTCGTACTCTGGTCAATACTCTCTGTTCTCTGCTTGCCGAACTGTCTCTGGTGCTCTGCAACAACCTTGCCGCTGCTGTCCAAAATTCGAATCTTATGCGCGCCAATCTCTACGATGACTTCCATCTGCGCCATCTCCGGTTTTGTGGAATAGAAATGGTTTCCATCCAACTGGATATGGCCGTATTTATTTGTCTTGCGCGTTTCGTAGCGGCAGCAGCTGAATGGACTGACTGGCAATTCACGAAGTGCCGCCAGATCCTCCTTCAGCAGTTCGCACTGATTCGTGCCCTTCTTGTAGTGTTCTTTGTCGTTCAGAAGACTGGATTTCGTCAGGAGCTCCTCGTTGAACTTCTCGATATCCTTCAGCTCCGGAACAGGAACAAACAAGTGACTTCGCTCTGTAAAGACCTTTCGCTCAACGTTGCCCTTTTCATGGCCGCTATACGGGTTGCAAAATCTACTCTGAAAACCATAGTGCAGCGCAAAGCGTTCAAACAGTTCTGTCATCTGAACGCCGCCCATGACTTTGCGGCCGACTCCGGCGGCATTGTCGAAGATGATGGTTTCGGGAACCCCACCGATGTGCTCAAATACCGATCGGAGACCGTGGCAGACACACTCAGCAGTTTCACCGTTGAACAGCTGAGCATATCCGCAGTTACTGTGCGGAAAGCTTGTGACCAGAACGTGCCAGTTTTCGCGCTCACCATTCACAATGACCTCAACAGTCCCGAAGTCCACCTGCATGGTTCCAGGATTCCAGGTAAGCGGCAGGAAAGCCTTTCCTATGCCTCCAGCGTTCTGACCCATCTGACGCGCCTCGTTACGGATTGCTCTTACTCGTTTCTGCACAGTTTCGTAACTGCCTGTATAGCCGTGCTCATCCCGCAGCCGTTCAAAAATCCGGGTTGCGGTATGACGCTGCTTTCTCCAGGCCTTCTTATCTTCCTCCAGATATCCACGTATGATGTCGTCAAAAGAATCCAGCTTTGACTTTCGGCGTGCTTTTACTGGCGGAGCAGGCGAGAAGTCTGTCTGATCGAGATACTTCCTGACCGTCTTGCGGTCGATTTTCAGATCTCTGGCGATCTTTGAGATCGAATCTCCACTTTGGTGACGTGCTTTGATATCCTGTATCATAGGCATTCTAATCAGTATCGTTTCCTCCTTGGACTCAGTTAGCAGAATCCAAGCATACAACATTAGGAAACGTATTGGTTGGAGTGTCTCTATTTTTTACAGACTGTTTTCATTCTGTTGCCGATCTGCGGCAAGCCAGTCATACGATTCTTTCTCGTCATCCAAATCATGCTGCTTAGAAACCGACTTACGGCTCCAGAATGTGCTGTAAGAAATTCGAACAGATATGTGATTTGTCCGCCCTCCCCCTCGGGGGAGGGCGGCCCCTCCTCCTATCTGAGTTCCGGCATCCCCGGGGTTCCGGCCGGGGACCTGGGTGCCGTCTCCTATCTCACTTCCGGCATCACCAGAATTCCCCACCTTACCCCTGGGTTCCGTCCTCCCCTGGGGAATTCCTCCTTACAACTCTGTCCATTTCTAGTTTACAGCCGACACGGAAA
>JAAUYQ010000003.1 GCA_014805015.1 Clostridia bacterium
CCAGACTGTGGCAAGACCTCCAGCAAGCTTGCCTGTGGTACCAGCAGAACACTCAGGGATCTGCCATTCAAAGGATTGCTGGCTACGACGCTGCATGTGCAGACATATCGATATGTCTGCACGAATCCTGAATGTCCAGGAAAGGTCTTTTCGGATCCGCTGCCGTTCGCACATTTTGGAGAATACCGTACAGATCGGCTCAATACGTTGATTTTGGGAATGTCAATCTTCATGAGCAACGAGGGAACAAGCCGTGTTCTCGGACATATGGGCATAACAGTCAGCACGGATGCAATCAGGAGATTGTGGCAGAAAGTTCAGTTCGAAGATCTGCCGGACATTGAGGAAATAGGGATTGACGATATAGCCCTGCGCAAAGGGCAGAGCTACGCGACGTCTCTGTACAGTGCAGATCATCGCCTGATTGCTGTCCTGGAGGGACGGACAGCAGATGACGTAAAGCAATGGCTGGCACAGCATCCGAAAATCAAGCGAGTTGCGAGAGACCGGGCCTCTGCCTATGCATCGGCACTAGCGGAAGTGCTTCCTGATGCCATGCAGGTTGCCGACCGTTTCCACCTCCTGCAGAACCTTCTGAAGCAACTGAACGATATTCTCCAAAACGATCTGCCTCCAGAGTTCTGGATCGGAACCGATGGCCTGATGGAAAAGTCTGAGGTGAAATGGGCGCCCGCTGAGCAGAACACGCAGCCTCTGGTGGATACCAGTATGCTGCACTACGATAATACACCGCTGCTGGATGCAGCCGGCAATCCAGTTTCATTCGATGCGCAGAATCATCTGACTGGCTCGGCTGCTGCAAAGGAGCGGCTGGCGAAGAGGCAGCAGAAGCAGGAGAGGATTCGCGCTGTGCAGGAGCTGCATGAAAAGGAACGGCTATCCTTGGCAGAGATTGCACGCCGAATGAATCTGGCTCCCTCGACAGTCGGCCGGTATGTTCATATGACACAGGAAGACATTGCCGCCTTGGAGAGCCCGAAGCCCCAAAAGCGGAAGAGCCGTGCTGGACGCTATCGGAATATTGTCCACAAGATGATGGTAGACGGCCATGATGACCGGACCATTTTCTGGTATCTGCGCAGAGTTGGAATTGATGATCCGGCAGCATCAATCTGCACGACCATACGTACCATCAGTGTCAACAACTTCCCAGACCGCAAACTCATGCATACCGATCGGATTACCGGAACTTCATCAGCACGGGTACCGGTGAATGCGCAGAGATTCAGCAGGAAACAGGTCGGCATCTATCTGTGCAGCCTTGAAGAGAATCGCAAACCGAATCCGCTCCTCGAGGCACATCTGCCGGAATTGTGCGCGGCATATCCGACGCTTTCCTGGGCACAGAGCGCTTTTGAGACCTTCTATAGTGTCATTATGGGCGATGATGCAGATGCAGTAAATCGTTTCATCGCTGCTTACCAGACCTCACCACTGAAATCATTCTGTCATGGGCTGTCCATGGACATTGAAGCTGTCAAAAATGCAGTTCGTGAAGATCTCAGCTCTGGCTTCGTGGAAGGAGGCAACAATAAGATCAAAGTGATCAAACGGATCGGCTACGGACGTGCTTCGTTGAAGACACTTGAGAAAAAAAGTGTAGCTGCTTTTGTCATTACAAAGATACCTGAATGCGACATCAGCGGCATGATGAAATATCCGAAACGTCGGCTGCGAAAGCATGCCCGTGACGAGGCGGGAATGACTGAAGTCGCGTAAGAGCCCAAAACCCGGGCAGCTTGCGGACTCTGGCTCCTGTGCTGCCGTTCTTTTTCCATGTATACTGCTTGCGGGCACACAATGCCGGCAGCAGACGGCTTGAGGCCTGGCGCTGTGACGCTACCTTTCTGTACAGACGGGATATGAAGCACCGAGCAGGAAACTTCTCTCAGACTTCCTCTCCAGTGTCCAATAATACCTGAATCTCATAGTCCCACCGCAGAATGCCCACCACAACCACAATCTGCAAAGCGAATTCCGATGTCGTGCCACAAATTTTGCGGGCGGCAGTCTGCACTTCCTCCAAAACCTGCTGCTGTTTTTCTTCTGGGCAGGTGGCACAAAGGTATCTGCCAGCCGGCAGAATTGTCAGGCCGTCTATCGCCGCATAGCGACGGCACAGGGCATACATTCTCGTTACGCCATTCCTATAGTAGATGCCGGCTGCATCCTCAAAGTCGAATTCCCCCCGCCGGGCCTCTCCCACCTGATGCTCAAAGTGCCGCAAGTATCCAGAGAGCACGTCGAGTGAAGGGGTTTCGAGGCTGTCCGACAGCAAAATAGCACGCTCCGGAAAGTACTCGACATAGAAACCGTCCGGCTTGTCGCTCTGTCCGGCCTTGGCGACGTAACTTGCCCTGGCCCGGGCGATTTTCTCCTTGCTGCGCTCAAGCGCTGCAATCTTCGCGTCTGCCCGTTCAGCCGCTTCATCCAAAGCCAAGATCACCTGCCGGAGGTCGCGGCAGTCTAGGATGTCCCGAATCTCCTGCAGTGACATATCCATGATCTGCAGCGCTTGCACAGTGCTGAGACGCACGAGATCCTGCTCTGTGTAGTAGCGATAACGATTCCATTCCTTGCGCGTGCTGGGCTTCACCAATCCGATGCGGTCGTAATGGCGCAACGTTTCTGCCGTTGTCTGCAGTGCTTTGGCTGCCTCTCCGACTGTATAGCATTTGCCTGTTGGGCGGTCCCTTTTCTGATTCTGCACCCTCGCGGGCTGTTCTGCCACAGACAATCTCCTCCTTTATGCGTCACGATGAATTGTCTCGAACCAGATGTTGACCTTTGTGTTACACAAAGGCATACAATCGTTCTAACACAAAGAAGCCGGGAAAACAATCCGGCATCCAACAGCACCAGGAGGTTACTTATGTCATGAAAAAGAGTATTGCCTTGATGTTAGGAATTGGCGTTGTGATTCTTTTCCTTACCGCATGTTCCGGGGAAGCCCAAACGTTTACACCTGAAGAGTACACAGCAGATGCGGCAACAATTCGAAGGATCAGCATCGACGTGCATGACCGGGAAATTGATGTTTTCAGTACGCCAGATAACCAGATCTGTCTTTCGTATTCACAGAGCGCGCAGGAAGAATATAACGTAGTGTCGGATGGTGATATGCTCACAATGACCGCAGCCGACAGCAAAGACTGGGTTGATTACATCGGTGTTAAGCCCGACATCTCGAACCGGAAGATTGCACTGACTGTCCCGCAAGAGTTGCTGAGTGTGCTGGAGGTGTGCACGACGAACGAAAACATTACTCTTTCGCAGCTTGCTGTCAGAGACAAGGTTCAACTGGTCAGTGAAGGTGGCAACATAGAGTTCGCGGATCTCGATGTAGGTCAGGCGATCAGCCTGTCAGCAAAGAACGGCAATATTGCCGGCAACATTCTCGGCAGCAGCGGTGACTTTACCATCCGAACCGATATCAAAAAGGGAAACTGCAATCTGCCGAAGGACGAGGCTGCCGGCAGCAAGACGCTTGATGTTTGCTGCAACAATGGTGATGTCGATATTGCATTCGAGGAAGAATGAAATATTATTGTGCAGCTGCAAGAGCCAGAAAAAGTCAGGACATTTGTGATGTGCTGACTTTCGCAGCGCGACTACAACGGCAAACATCTGGGACCAGATTCTGCCGAGCTTCAGTCGGCGAAAAGCNNTAGNTCNNCAAGTNTCTGATGANNCCTATATTCGTCAATTTGTATAATCTGTGCAATAATCGAAAGGCGCCAGAGATACAACCTGAGGTCCCGGAAATGATACCTATGTGACGATTTTTTTTGGCAACCAAGTCAATGAGATGCTGATTCAGCGCTGCAAATTCCTGATTGGCGTGCCGATCGGCCGACGGATTGTGCAGAATTACCTGGACCTGTGCGAGACAATTTGGTTCACCACCACAGCTACTACAGCAATACGGGTCTGTATACCAAGACGTTTGCGATCACTTGGGAATTCGACCGCGTCCATCCACGACAATGAGTCATCATCCGGGAGAAACGCCGCTTATACCTGCATTTGTACTACAACGAGTATGCCGCCGACGCAAGGCGGGGCTCGACATCAGACTGGACGACTACGAGAAAGAATTGCGCGATGGCTGCAGATGCGTTGGTTATGAAAAGACCTACAGTAAGTGCTTTGCAGTTCGTACTGTCAAAGGCCAAAAGACGCATCTCACCCACACGAAACAGCTGTCGAGAGGGAGATTCAGAACGCCGTCTGGTTCGCTTCACTGGACACGCCGGCAAGAATACGGATCGTCTGACCCCTATTTTCTGCAAAGCTTCCCCGGGCCGATGCGGAATCCCCCTCCTCAAACGGAGATGTGATTTCACATCTCCGTTAGGAGGGGGTTGTTCAATCAAATCAGTTATTCCCTCCCTTCCTCTGTTTCTCCAGGATCTTCAGCAGGAGGGCATACAGTTCGGACTGTTCGTGCTCACTGAGGTTACAGGTGATGCGTTCTTCCAGAGCCTCACGCACCTCATTAAGCTGTGGCTGAATGGCCAGCGCCGTCTCCGTAAGCATCACGGTCTTGCTGCGCCCATCATCCGGATTCACTTTTCTCCGGACCAGTTCCTTTTTCTCGAGAGTCCTGAGAACGCTCGTGACCGAAGGATTTGTCATGGAGAATGCCCTCTCCAGATCCACCTGGCACACCACTTCTCCCTGCATGTCATACAAAAACCACAGGAATCGCATCTGCGCAAAACTGAGTCCAAGCGGTTCCGAAAGATGATTGGCCAGTTTGTCGGTCTCTAACGATACTTTTCGCAGAAGTACCCCGAGCCAATTGTTCTTTGCCATGGTGCATCTCCTCCAAGGATAATAACATAGATCCCTATTATATAGAAATCTATGCGACTTACATATTCAGGAAGTTACTGATCACGACCGCTTTGCTTCGTATCTTGCTATGCTGTTGTAAGTGTAACGTCTAAGAGCTTCTAAACGACCAGCAGTTAGGAATTGTAGATAAATAAGTTAACATAGTCGGCTGAGTCAAATGTGACTCTAGAACTGTTGCCGCCTGTCTGCAATGACATGTTATTTTTATACAGTTCCTTAGTAGATCTAAGAGATCTGTGCTTGATTGTCAGTTGCGATATTATCCATGATCTTCTGGACGTCATCAGCAGGGGCACCTGTGAGTCTGACTATCTGGTCGAATGAGAAGCCATCTGCGGTCAGATTCCGAACGAATCTCTCGACGGTCTTTAATTCACCCCGTTTTTCGCCTTCATCCACGAGCTGTGCCAATGCTTCAGTCATTTCTTTCTGTCCTTTCTCCGTTTCTTTCAGATCTGCAAACGGCTTTTGAATCTCCGGAACCAACATTGCCTGCGGATCTGTGGTCATGAGGTCATGAATGACCCGTCCTTCTAATGTGTCAGTGCGTTTGTAATCTCCGTTCACCATGACAATATGCATCGGATCTCCAAGCAGCTTGCCTTTTTCGTCTCTGAACCGATAATGATGGAGTGCTTTTCCATCGCCCACAAAGTCTGTCTCCGTCACGAAAATGACCCATACTTCCGGTACTTTCGCGAAGGAATCTCCTCTGTGAACTTCATTGGTCACGATTGTACTCATATGGAGAACTGCTCGCTTGGGGAGAGCCGCATCCACGGCACGCTGCATCTCCAGGTCGATAATTCTCCCCTGCTCATCTTCGGCCCTGATATCCAGCCAAATGGATCGTCCACCTGCACCAGTCAGCATAGACTGCACCTGTGCTGTTCGTACTTTCAGATTAAGTCCAGTGAATGCCCTAAGGATCACACCCAGCGCCTAATATCCGTTTTCCTTATCTCTCTTCACGAATTCGTTCATGAGCACATCATCCATGATCCGCATTCCTTTGAGAGCTTCCAGAAATACGATGATATCGTTCTCTGAAATTGAATCACACATTGTTTTTAATCAATTCACTTTTCTGAGGTACTGTCAGCTATTCGCATATATCTATAGATACTTGATTCACTGACGCCAACCAGTCTGGCAAACTGCACAGCAGTGATTTCGTGGTTTCTGTACCTATCGTAGAACTGCCAGAAGTCTTTTGGAAGACGAGCTTTTGTCATCCGCGGCCGTCCAATGGATACGCCATTTTTGCGAGCATTTGCTATGCCTGACTTCACGCGCTCGCTGGTCATGCGTCGCTCCATCTCAGCGAATACACCAGCGACTTTCAGCATTGCCTCGGTCATAGGGTCCGGCTGCTCATTTCGGCAGTCAATCACCAGGCCGCCTATAATAAGGCACAGGTGCCTGTTCGTGGCCTCCTCCATGATTTCGCAGAGATGCTGCGTAGACCTTGTCAGCCTGGAGACTTCGGTCGTTGCAATGGTGTCGCCGGGAGCTACTATTTTCAGCAGCTTCGCCAGCTCCGGCCGATTGCGTTTGGCACCGCTCTCGTACTCCCAATAGATGTGCTCGTCGTCAGGGACTCCCAAGGCAAGCAAATCCCGTTTCTGCCGGGAGATGTCCTGCCTGCTCTCGTCGGTTGAACATCTCGCGTATCCGTATACCTCGGCCATGGATTCCAGATCCTCCTGCTGCTTGCTATTTTAACTGCCAACAAACCTATATTCAATTTAAGACAGAGATGGGGGATCGGAAGTGACTTCTCAAGCGGTTTGAAAGTAGAAGATCTGTCCTGCCAGTAAACAACTCTTTTCTGACAGGGCGTTTGCAGTAATAGAACCTAAGGAATTGTAGATAAATAAGTTAACATAGTTTGCTGAGTCAAATGTGACTATAGAACTGTTTCCGCCTGTCTGGAATGACATGTTATTTTTATACAGTTCCTAAAAGCACCAAAGCATCCCGGGATGGGACGCTCTGCGCTGGGACTCTATATTGTGATCGTATCGCCTAAGAATTCCTTCGTATTACACTAGATTATGCTGGCTGTAGACCGCATGCTTCGCTGAGCACAGCGGGATCTATGCTAAACAATTCAGCAAGCTCGGATATATCATGCTTCCCAGTAGCAAAAAGTTTGCAGGCTCTATCGAGATCACGTTTCTCAGTTTCCTCGCGTTCTGCGTCAACAGCCTGCATTGCATACTGCTCTATTATACTACTCATTTCGGTCCTCCCCTTCTCGGTGTTTTTCAGAAAACGCATTCTGTCCGCCAGCGGCTCAAGCTGCATCTTCTCTGGATCGGCACACCGGAAATCGTGCGCCAGTGCTGCCAGCTCCTCATCACCGGCCTGTACATCACCTTTGAACGACGTATTCAGATACAGTATCTCTTGGCCGGTATCGAGCGGCGTACCATCATGGATATCCCGCATAGCAAACCTGTGCAGGAGCTTGCCATCGCCAATACAATCGTTTTCTGTGATAAACAGCAGTTTACAACAAATAGTCTGTAGAAAATAAGATAACAAAAAATCGCTCAGATGCTGTATCATGCAAGTAAGCTAAAAACACATGAGAAAGGCTGAGCGATGAAAACATTGTACTCCCGCTGGGACATTCTGGCAAAACTGAGAGACTACCTCACTCCGTACTTTGAGGGTTTCACGAAACCGA
>JAAUYQ010000004.1 GCA_014805015.1 Clostridia bacterium
ACTGGAATAAACGTTCTTTCCGTTCCGTCCGCTGCACTGCGCAGTATACTGATGTGCTTCCAGATTATCTTTGTGACGAATGAGGCTGGTCCGAAACCGAATCATACGTATCTCTACAGAGAATATTAGTATTCCTGGTGATATTTTTGAATCTGTTTCTGTCTGAATGATCCGCCCTGCAAGTCATTCTCAGATACACATTACGCCGTATGCAGCTATTATCATTTATCTGAATACAATTTCAGCGTAATCCGGGATAAATTAAGAAAAATATGCCTGGATCAGCTTAGTATTATCTGCATAGTGGAAATTTTCTGTCAGAAAAGAGTATTGTTCTGGTTGTTGATTGACAGGCACAGCACCAGGTAACAGCTAGAAGCCCTACCAGTCGGATTGGTAGGGCTTCGCTGCTTTTGATCGTTAAAATTGCATTTTTATTGTATCACAGTCTAAGTTGTCATAACAACAGAATGCCACCATGTTCTGGACCCCTCCTATCAGAAAAGAGTTGTTTTATGGCAGTCCAGATCTTTCACCTTCAAACCGCTTGAAAGGCCACTTCCGACCTCCCTGTTTCTGTCATAAATTGAACATAGGTTTCTTGGCCAGTAGAATGGAAGGCAACAGGAGGATCTGGCCTAATGGCTGATACATACGGATATGCAAGATACTCAACCGACGAGAGCAGACAGGATATCTCCCGGCAGAAACAGGATTTGCTTGCCCTGGGTGTCCCTGATGACGAACACATCTATTGGGAGTATGAGAGCGGTGCCAAACGCAATCGGCCGGAGCTGACGAAGCTGCTAAAGATTGTGGCTCCCGGCGACACCATTGCAGCAACGGAAGTCTCCAGGCTGACGCGATCCACGCAGCAGCTCTGCTGCACCTGCTGATGACGTCCAGAAGATCATGGATAATATCGCGATCAGCAATCAGGCACAGATCTTTTATTTAGTTACTTACTGCTGTACAGTTCGCCAGACTGGTTGGTGTCAGCGAATCAAGTATATACAGACATATGCGGATAGTTGTAGCAAGAGTAAGAAAGGCAAAGTGTTGATTGAGGAAGTGGTTGCAACCCCCTGCGGAACAGGGGGTTGCAACCACTTCCTCAATACTCGTCATAATCATACAAAAAAAGAGCTTCTGCTCTATTGTATTGATAGCTATGCACGTGTTATGATGCGACACAGACGGAGCGTTTGCAGACGCTCCGCCGGTTACCGAGATTTGCTCTCAAAATCTCCAGCAACCTCGCATCAGTTGTTATAAAGTATACAACTCTTGCGAGATGTAAGAAAGAGATTACAGGCAGTCATCGGTAAGATAACTGCCTTTTTTGGGCCGCTGTTTCAGAATTGGTACCTGAATTAGCGTAAAAAATAAAAAGAGCCGGATCATTCCGGCATAGAAACAACAAGAGCTTCTGCATAGCCAACCAAACTTACCAGAAGCTCCAAACAAAAGCCCTTGCGGACCCTCACTCGGAGTTCCGCGCTGCTCGGCTTCTATTGTAGCATCAGAGGAAGCAGCATTCAAGGGCTTAGCTAAACGCATCAAGTAAACGTTTCTAGTGCGTAGGAAGGGAAAGCTCCATGTCCGTTAATGCTTCTGCTGTACCTGCTGTCACATCCGCTGAGGTCTCTGTACCCACAAACCTTATCGTCATCCATGGAAATGGCAGCGGCAATCAGCCGCCGACACCGCCGAGGCTGCCTTCTGTACAGCCAGAGATTGTGCAGATGCCTTTCAGTCCCGGTACGCAGCTTATCGATGACATTCTTATGGCGGGCAGTTTTGGACGTATCCAGACTATGTGCAGCCGCAGAAAGAAATACCTTGGGTGCACTCCAGATCTTAGTCAGAATGACAACGAGCTTCGTCTGAGCATGGAGAAGAACGACAATCTTTCTGTCGTTCATATTACGGATCTGAAGACGCTGGAAGCCGGCCATCAGGCAGGCAGGAAACTGATTGGTTTCCTGCGCATGAAACTTAATCAGGGCATCGTGATTGACGGCGAGCTTGTGCAGGATGAGCTTACCTTTCCGCTGCAGGAGCTTGTGGATGCAGGCCTCTACAGCGCAGTTACCTCTGCCAGACGCGGCTTCAAGGCTGGAATGCCGGCCATCCTGTCTCTCAAGATGCGATTTGATCTCCAGTGCCGTAAAAGTGCGCATCCACAGGAAGAATTGCTCTGCCCCTTCGTCTCTGCTTCCATCGAGAACGGAATCTGCAGAATCAAGCTCGAAGAAGACTTTGACTGGAGTATATTCTTTGCCTTCTATGCTCCCACGCCGAAATGGATCTTCTCTCTGAAACTGCCTGCTCAGGCTCTGGCTCTCTATCTTCATGAGATCGCTAGACAGCACACCGACAACGTCGAGAAGGGCAAGACAATTACCGTAAAGCTGGAAACTCTGCGCTGCAAGCTCTGTCTTTCGGAAGGAACAAACTGGAATGGATGCCGGGATGTTCTTGGAGCAGTTACCCGTGCTGTCGAAGCTATTGAGATCCGGCAGTCTGAAATTCTGAAGACAACCGAACTTCCGGCCATCAACAGAGCAGAGGAGCAGTGGTTCCATGTATTCCCGGGAATCCTCTTTGGATACGATCCAGATGAGCCCGCAACGATGAAAGCATTCACCTCAGCGCGGCTCACCTTCAAAATTGGCGGCCCTGTACAGACGCAGCTTACTGAGTTCAACGAGCGCAAACGAAGGAAAACGGAAGCAAGAGAAAAAAAAGAGGCCAAACGGCAGGAAGCCATCGATAAGATTGTGGCTGAGCGCACCGCAGACAAACAGGAGCGCGAAGCTACTGAAGCCGCTGCTGCGGAGACCGTCCCTGCCAATCCAGCTGACAGCGCAGAGCCAACATCACCGGGTGGTCTGGTACAGCAGATTCTCCAGGAGCGTGAGGCACGTGCCAGACGCCGCCGGCGCTAGCCGCTGATCTTCTTATCTTCCATACCAGCCTCTCCAATCAGCCGCGGCCCATTTTCAGGCCAGTGGCATTTTGTGCTGCCTGTTTCTTGGCTCTGAGACACCTTTCCGGGTTCTTCATGAACACTTCACGTAGCGTTCTGCACGTTTTTCTTCCTTCTGGCCCTGCAATTCTGTCTACATCCATGCCAGCAGTATACAAGAAAATGATAAGCGTGAGGATTGTATAGATTATAATATATATTCAGGTACATAAGCGACGTGGAACGATACATAAGCGACGTGGAGCGATACATAAGCGACGTGGAGCGATACACAGGCGACGGGCAAAATTCATCTGAGAAATCAAAATTNTCCGCTTCATAAAAAGAAAAAATGNATCAATGACACTGCGTCANTTTCGACTAGAGATGTTTACAGACACTGAAAAACATTAGGCACTCCGGCCCCCCCTTCCAAGGAAGGGCCGGGTGCTAAAATTGTTTTCAGAAAAAATACGCGCGCGAACATTATATCAAGAACCCCCACCTCAAATCGCTGCAGCGATTTGAGGTGGGGGCTTGCGGGAAACCGTGAGCCCGCTTGATTAGCCTGAGCTGCCCGGGATGCAGTCTGCTGCAGCGAGGNAGCTGCGTTGGGACGGAATATACAGGCACGGCAGAATNCTCCACACGTTCTGCCCNCTGCGGCCATGCGTTAAGAACCGGTGCAGGGTTAGCCGGCGTGCGTATGGTATACAAAACCCGCCCGCAACATTGGCAATGTGGACCCCGCCCTGCAGGCTGAAAAACCGGCGGGCGAGAAACCGGCGATTCCTGCTCTTCGCCAGGAGGGAAAGGGCGNCCGGAGGCGCGTAAGCGCATAAGGAGAAANNATGGTTTGTGTGCTGGCCAGAGGCGGAAAACCGCTGATGCCGACAAATATCAGAAGAGCAAGACGGCTTCTCAGGAAGGGCCGGGCTGTGATCGCAGGACACCATCCCTTCACGATCCGGCTTTTAGACCGTGAGGATGGCGAGACGCAGCCCATCGAGTATAAGTGCGATACGGGAGATCATCATATCGGAATCTCCATCTGCACGGAGAAGCAGGAGATCGTGTCCGCTCAGTACGATCTTCTTTCTGGCGAGCCGGAACGGCACAGAGACCGCGCCAGCCTAAGACGGAACCGGAGANGCCGTCTCAGGCACCGGAAGCCGCGCTTTGACAACAGGAGAAAACCGGAAGGCTGGCTTCCCCCGACACTTCAGCATAAACGGGATCAGCACGTTCTTCTGTATGCGCGGTATGCGAAGGTCCTGCCGGTAACGGACATTGTGCTGGAGATGGGCGGCTTTGATACGCAGGTTCTTGCTGCGCTCGAAGCAGGCCGGCCGCTGCCGGAGGGAACGGGCTATCAGCACGGTCCGCGCTATGGATATGACACGCTGCGGGAAGCCGTGTTCACACGTGACCGCTATACCTGTCAGGTATGCGGAAAAGGAGCAGCAGACGGCGCCATTCTGCGGATGCATCACCTGGGATTCCGTGCAGGGGACCGCTCGAACCGGATGGGCAATCTGCTGACGGTATGCACGAAATGTCATACTGCGAAGAATCACAAGGCAGGCGGCAGACTGTGGGACCTGAAACCCAAGCTTAGATCCCTGGCGTCCGCTGCACATATGAGCTCCTTCCGCTGGAGTCTTTACCGTAAACTGAAGCAGATGACCGGACCGGACGTACAGATTCACGTAACTTACGGGGCGGCAACCAAGGGCGCAAGGCGAAGACTGCAGATCCCGAAGAGTCACGCAGGGGATGCGTACGCTATGGGAACTTTTCATCCAAAGAAACGGGCCCGGACAGAACGTTTTCAGAAGTGCCGCCGAAACAACCGCATTCTGGAGAGGTTCTATGATGCCAGGTACGTGGATCTTCGGGACGGCGGAATCAAAAGCGGATCCCAGCTCTCCTGCGGCAGAACGAGCAGAAGTGAGCCGCGAAGAGGCGAAAAGAACGAGCGGACATTTCGTGCCCACCGAGCAGAAAAGCGGCTTAAGAACGGCAGAGTTACCGTAAGCCGGGGGCGGCGCAGCAGACGCAGATCGCGCAGTCCCTACCGGCCCGGAGATTCTGTATGGATCAGTGGCAAGCGCCATACAGTTCACAGCGCACACTGCGGCGGAAGCCGTCTCCTGCTCGAAGACGGCAGGAGTGTGGCCATTTCCAGAGTACAGAAGGTCGTTCATACCGGAGGGTGGAGACTGCTCTGACAAAGGAGGCAGGCGGCAATTCCTCCTCCGCCTGTAGAGGCGGGAGTCTCCTTGCCGCGAGTTGATGAAGTACTCGGACAGTGAACTGGATCAGCTACGGCTGGAAGGATTGAGACTGCTGGAACCAGACAGAAAGACGCAGCAGGGCAGCTGCTCGCACCAAGGGTATGTATGCCCAATCTGCGGTTCCGGTACTGGACCTAACGGCACAGGTATGAGTGCAGCAAACAAAGACAAGCCGCAGTATCTGACCTGCTGGGCCTGCAGGGAGATTGAGCATGCAGATATCTTCGAGATTATCGGCAAGCGTGACGGCATCAGTACGTTTCCCGAACAGATAGAGCGGGTAGCGGAACTCCTCGGATATCAGGGCGCAGGTTCGTATCCCGCAAAAGCAGGGAAAGGCCGCAGGAATGCAGCAGCACCGGCAGCTCAGACGGAGACAAAGCAGGAGTCAGCAGACTACACAGAATATTACAGGCAGGTAAGCAGCAGACTGACGGAGACAGACTATCACCGCGGCATCAGCCTGGAAACGTTGAACCGTTTTCAGGTTGGCTTTGATCCAGAATGGAGGCATCCAAAGGTCCCAGAGACCGTTCCTGCTTCTCCCCGGCTTATCATTCCCACCAGCGCGAGCAGCTATCTGGCACGGGATACGCGGCCGGATACGGAAGTACCGCAGGAAGCGAAGCCCTATACGAAATCCAAAGTCGGTAAGGTCCACAACTTCAATGAAGCAGCGCTATTACGATCATATGATCAGCCGGTCTTTGTTGTGGAGAGTGAGCTGGATGCGCTGAGTATTATCGATGTTGGCGGTGTAGCTGTCGGACTCGGTGGAGTCGGTAACGTCGAGCGGATGGCAGAGGCCATCCAGTCTAACCGACGGCATGGCAACTCCTTTATCATCTGGACGGATACCGATAAGGCGGGCCAGAAGGCCGCAGAAGGGCTCCAAAAGAAATTGGTGGAACTAAGTATCCCGTGCGCGATTGGAACGCCTCTGANAGGCCATAAGGACGCAAATGAAGCCCTTATAGCAGACAGAGCAGAATTTGAAATATTTCTGCAGCAGGTGAAGGCAGACGCTATGGCGGAAATCGAGAAGCAGCGGGAGAAGAACCGCAGCTGTTTGCGGGCACAGTCAACCGCAGCAGCCATGGATTCCTTTGTCGAGCATGTGAAGCTCGGAACACCTATCTACCCAACAGGATTCAAGGATCTTGATATGCTTCTGGATGGCGGACTTCAGCCGGGACTGACATGCATCGGCAGTATCAGTTCCGGCGGCAAGACAACGCTGACGCTGCAGATTGCAGATCATGTCGCTGCGGCTGAAG
This sequence comes from Clostridia bacterium, assembly GCA_014805015.1. Taxonomy (GTDB): domain Bacteria; phylum Bacillota; class Clostridia; order Christensenellales; family Christensenellaceae; genus JAAUYQ01. The sequence goes on from JAAUYQ010000004.1 coordinate 6,546, forward strand.
ATGACGTTCTGTATTTCAGTCTGGAGATGGGTCGCAACGAGCTTATCGCCAAAAGTCTGAGCAGGCTGACAATGACCTGCAACCGGGCGCAGGACAAATCTTCAGATCAGGCCAGTACGACACGGGAAATCCTGAACGGCCGCTGGTATTCCGGCTATACCAAAGAAAAGCTGGAACTCATTCAGCAGGCGGAAAATTCCTACCGGAAGTACACTGAACATCTTTATATCTATGAGGGTGTCGGTGAGATTGGTGTCAACGAGATTCGCAGCCAGACAGAACAGTTCATGGNGATTATGGAGACGAAGCCGCTGGTTGTGATCGATTATCTGCAGATACTGGCTCCGGCAATTGATCCCAGAGCCAGCGATAAGCAGAATATCGATAAAGCAGTGCTTGAGCTCAAACGGATGGCACGGGATCTGGAGATTCCAATCTTGGTGGTCACATCGTATAACCGGGCCAACTATGATAACCCGGTTAACATGGCCTCAGCCAAAGAGAGCGGCGGTATCGAGTACGTCTTCGATACAATCCTTGGTCTGCAGCAGGACGGAATGGATTACCAGGACGGAGAGAGTGATCAGAAACGAACAGCCCGTGTCCGGAAACTAAGACGGGAGAACGAAGAACGATTCAGGCAGGGAAAGCCGGTAAAGATGCAGGTGAAGGTTCTGAAGCAGCGCAACGGCGTCCGTAGCAGCTGCCATCTCGACATGTGGGCCAAATATAACTACTTTGAAGATATCCCACAGTCAAAGTCTACTGCCTCAGATGGCTGGAAGAAAATAGAGGTCTAAGGAGGAAGCAAGCATGGTAGACGTACAGAAAAGTGAGACCGGTTACATCGTTATCTCCAACCGGATCATAGAACCAGTCGCGATTCTGTCTGAGAGCGGCGGGTTCTGCACCGTGCACTTCACATCGCGGCAGGGCGGGACGCGTCTCAGAAAGAGTCGGGTATTTGCCACGAAGGAGGAGGCAGCTGCCAGCATCAGAACCTGATCTTGATGCGCGCGGAACGAGAGCGATTTTGCCGCACAAAAAGCAGGCAGCAATTCACTGATTCCGCAAAGCGGAAAACCGGCGGCAGCCGGTGGGGGTCAGGGGGTATCCCTCTGGAGCCGCCCGGCAGGGCGACCCGCGAAAATGGGACCCACCGTGGTCACACATTTGCGATGCTTGCAAGAGAAAAATCCAGCACTTTCCGTGCAAAATATCCGCATGGTAAAGCCATTCGAAATTTGCTCTGCTACTGAGCGTTGCAAAATGCAACGGAAAATGTTGCATTCAGCAACACGGACGTTGCATTTTGCAACGAATTCTTGATCCTGTTGCATTTTGCAACGAGAGAGTGCACCTTGAGCCTGAGTAAGAGCAGGCTCAAGGTGCACTGCCAAGACCAACCGTAGCCAGCCGCCAAGACCAACNGTAGCCAGCCGCCAAGACCAACTGTAGTCAGCCGCCAAGACCAACCGTAGTCAGCCGCCAAGACCAACCGTAGTCAGCCGCCAAGACCAACTGTAGCCANCCGCCAAGACCAACTGTAGTCAGCCGCCAAGACCAACCGTAGNCAGCCGCCAAGACCAACTGTAGTCAGCCGAAAAAAAAAGAGACTGTCAAAAAAGACAGTCTCTTTAAATTGGATTCCGGCATCTTCCTATCCTCCCACGTCGTCTCCAACGTAGTACTTTCGGCGTTTGAGAGCTTAACTTCTGTGTTCGAAATGGGA
>JAAUYQ010000005.1 GCA_014805015.1 Clostridia bacterium
TAAAATTCATAACAAAGAATCCCCCTTCGGTTAATGTTTGTCTATTTACCCTATCGGGATTCTTTTGTTTTTCTTTACACTATGAGGACATTAAATTCCCCCTCTTTTTACCAAGACCCATAGAAATTGCCTTCTTTGAGCTGAAAAATGCATTGGAATCTGGAGTCATACATGGTCCGCAGCATCACGGCAATGGACCTGCTCAATCTGATCATTCTGGCCTATGCGCTGTGTAAGATCCTTCCATATGTGGACCGCGATTTCAAGGCATGGCGAGGCTGCAGCGCACAGCAGATCCGACTCAAAGTCGGGAAACTGATTCTGCAGCGAATCTTTTTGTATCGTATGGCCCAAGACCTCCAAACCGCGAAAAATAAGTCGAGTTTGGAGAAAGCATTTGGAAAGCTACTTGTGCGCTTTGCTAAATTGAATTAAATCTTGGAAAGTGCTGGTTTATATAACAAACGCAAGAAAGCCCGAACGACACAAGCATTGTACCCTGTACAAAAGAATCAGACAAAGCCAAAATTCTATCTGATTTTGCCAGCTGCGCAGCTGTCTTTTGTGACCCATGCGGCCTCTTCAGCTGTCATTCCTTGGGCTGTAAGCGGGCAGGCGGACTGTCTGTCAGACCGCCTGCTGCGCGATGCTCACTGCGGTACACATGCCAATGAAAACTCTGGCAGGCAGTGTCTGAGGAAAGGATGCCGGCGACCCTGCCCAGCTTACGGCCGCCATCATAGCCGGAGGTGTTAAGCGCAATGACAATGGAAGAATACCTGTCGACAATAACGAACCAGGGGCACAGAGCGCGACTGGGTCAGATCTTCGAATGGATCAGGGTGAATTTTCCTTCTCTGCAGTACAAGATATTGTGGAAACAGCCCATGTTTTTGGAGCACGATACTTTCATCATTGGCTTCAGCGCGGCGAAAGGTCATCTTTCAGTTTCGCCGGAGGCAAAAGGCATAGAGCGGTTTGCCCGGGAAATTGCTGCTGCAGGCTACTCGCAGACAAAGAACCTGTTCCGGATCGAATGGGAGCAGCCAGTGGATTACAGGCTGCTGCACAGTATCATAGACTACAATATGGCTGACAAGCGCAACTGCAGTGATTTCTGGCGCAAGTGAGACTTGTTTCTTGAGAGCTGCCCTGTGGAAGCGTGCTGGATGCGACGGGTCTGCTGCCTGAAACGCAGCTCTCTCAGCCCCTGCGACAAAGATTTGTTTTCTAAGGAGGCGAGCAACAAGTCTGTTAGCTCCAGACAGATGAGCGCTGCTCTGCGGTTCGTTTGCCTTCCTTTTTTTATCGACATATTTCCTGCGTGAATGGCCGCGGGGATCTGCTTTGGAGTTTTGGCTGAAGAGTGTTAATCCATTCACGCTACTCTGAGAGCCTTGCGCTGGAGATCACGAGCCCTTTTTGGCGAAGTATTACTGTTTTGTGCGAGATACCTGCGGGTTCGGAGCCTGCATAGCAGTTTGGAGGCAACTCCAATATGAATACAGCGACATTGTGCTACTGCGCATTTCAACCAGAAAGTCCACACGGCCTGAAATTGATGAACGCGTTGACATTTGTTTTTGCAGGCTATAATATAGGCGGGACAGCGATGTGGAGAAATAAACATGAATTGCCGAAAAATAGACAACTTCATCGGCGTAGCCCTTAACCTTATTGGCGTCGTCATTACCGGCGAAGTAGATAAGGCTTTTTGGCGTTGCAGATGATTTTGATAAGCATGAAGATATTCAGGATCTGCGCCAGAAAGCGTGGATCCTTTTTTTTCGATCATCACTGTAAGAAACCAGAGGCCGCTTTTCAGCCTGAGAGGCGGACGGAAAGGAGAGAAACGTGCAGTTAACGGGTGCACAGATCATTTTAGAGTGCCTCAAGGAACAAGGCGTGGATACCATCTTCGGTTTTCCCGGCGGGACCATACTGCCCGTCTACGACGCGCTCTATCAGTGTGCTGAAATAGACCACTTCCTGACGTGCCACGAGCAGCACGCCGCCCACGCCGCCGACGGCTATGCGCGGGCCACCGGCAAGCCCGGTATTGTCTTCGCAACCAGCGGTCCTGGGTCAACCAATCTCGTCACCGGGATTGCCACGGCTTATATGGACAGCGTGCCGATCGTTGCCATTACGGCCAACGTCGTCAAGGCCAACCTCGGCAAGGACAGTTTCCAGGAAGTGGACATCACAGGCATCACAACCCCGATCACCAAACACAACATGATCGTCAAGGAAATCGACGATCTGGCAGATGCGATCCGGGAAGCTTTCTTTATCGCCACGAGCGGACGCCCGGGTCCGGTCCTGATTGACGTACCGAAAGACATTACGACAATGGTCGGGGAATACCGCCGCCGTCCCCTGATGGCGCCGGACCGCTGTAACGATTTCTGGCCCTCGGAACTCGAGGAAGCCGCGAAGATTGCGAACAGCGCGGAGCGCCCCTTTATCATTGCCGGAGGCGGGATTATTGCTGCGGGAGCCGAAAAGGAGCTCCAGACGCTGGCGGATACGCTTGGGGCACCGGTTGCCACGACCCTGATGGGAATCGGCGGCTACCCGGAGTCGAGCGAAAAGTATACCGGCATGATCGGCATGCACGGGTCGAAAACCAGTGCGCAGTGCGTCCTCAACAGCGACGTCATTATTGCCGTCGGAATGCGCTTTGCCGACCGCGTGATTTCAAACCGGAACAAGTTTGCCCCACAGGCCAGAATTATCCATATTGATGTGGATCCGGCAGAAATCAACAAGAACATTCCGGCGGGAGCGGAAATTGTCGGCAATGCCAAAGACGTATTGGTGCAGTGGCAGCCGCGGCTTGAGAAAAAGGACCGCAGTGCCTGGCTCGAGCAGGTGAGAGCGTGGAAGAAGGAATTCCCGATCGACCGGCCGGCAAAGAATGCCCGCTATCCCAAGAAGGTCCTGGAGACGCTGCAGCGCTATGCACCGGCGGACACAATCTTCACAACGGAGGTTGGTCAGCACCAGATGTGGGCGGCACAGTTCCTGGAGATCAACGAGCCGCGAAAGCTGCTGACAAGCGGGGGTCTCGGCACGATGGGCTTCGGTCTCGGAGCCGCAATCGGCGCGGCGGTCGGGACAGGGAAACCGGTCGTGAATATTGCCGGTGACGGCAGCTTCATGATGAATCTACAGGAGCTGAGGACGGCCGTGAAATACAACCTGCCCGTTACCGTTCTGATCATGGACAATCATGTGCTCGGGATGGTCCGGCAGTGGCAGACGCTGTTCTACGACAAGCGGTATTCCGAAACCACGCTCGACGCGGAGCCGGATTATGTGCAGCTCGCGGCGGCCTTCGGGGCCCGCGGCTATCATGTAAAGGATGAGAGCGAGCTCGAAGAGACGATGAAGAAGGCCTTTTCCGAGGGCAGCGGCCCGGCCATCATCGCCTGCGATATCCACGAGGATGAGTCGGTTCTGCCGATGATCCCCGGCGGTGCCGGCTTCGATGAGATCATCATCGATCTTGAGGAGGACAAGCAGGAGGCAGGAACATGATCAGAAGATACGTTCTCAGTATCCTGGTGAAAAATACGTCCGGTGTGCTCTCGAAAGTAAGCGGACTGTTTTCACGGCGCGGCTACAATATCCGCTCCCTGTCGGTCGGGGAAACCATGGACCCGGCAGTCTCCCGTATCACGATTGAGCTGGTCGGCGACGAATACATCCTTGAGCAGATCAAAAAGCAGCTCAACAAGCTGGTCGACGTCATCAAGGTCAAGGCCCTCCGGAGCCAGAGCTCTGTCTACAAGGAGCTCGTGCTGGTGAAGGTGCGGGTTGATCACCGCGGCCGTGCCGGCATCATTGAACTGTGCGACATTTTCCGCACCCGTATTGTCGATACCGGCCGCCATTCCGTAATCATTGAGATGGCCGGATCACCGGAGAAGAATGCGGCGCTGCTCAGGCTCCTCGAGGAATACGACATCCTTGAGATCTCGCGCACCGGCATCACGGCCATGGAGCGTGGCGAGAGCACGATTTACGACGACTGAGAAACGCCCGACGTTTCTTTGAAACTTACATTATACAAAGGAGAGAACAATGGCTGTTCAGATGTACTACGACAAGGATGCAGATCTCGGTCTGCTCAAGGACAAGACGATTGCGATCATCGGCTACGGCTCCCAGGGTCATGCGCATGCCCAGAACCTGAAGGACAGTGGTGCCAACGTGATCGTCGGTCTGTATGAAGGCAGCAAGTCCTGGAAGAAGGCAGAAGAAGACGGCCTGAAGGTCATGACGGCAGAAGAGGCGGCCGAGGCTGCAGATATCATCATGATCCTCATCAACGATGAGAAGCAGCGCGCTCTCTATGAAGAGAAAATCAAGCCCCACCTCAAGGAAGGGGATTCGCTTGTCTTTGCCCACGGCTTCAACATTCACTTCAACCAGATTGTGCCGCCGGAGAACGTGGACGTCTGGATGGTGGCCCCGAAAGGTCCGGGTCACACTGTACGCAGCCAGTATCTCGAAGGCAAGGGCGTACCGAGCCTGATCGCCATTGAGCAGGATGCCACCGGCAAGGCCAAGGACCTGGCTCTTGCGTATGCTTCCGGCATCGGAGCCGGCCGCGCCGGTATCTTCGAGACCACGTTCCGCGAAGAAACTGAGACGGATCTCTTCGGTGAGCAGGCGGTGCTGTGCGGCGGCGTTTCGGCCCTGATTAAAGCCGGCTTTGAGACACTGGTTGAAGCGGGGTACGCACCGGAGATGGCGTTCTTTGAATGCTGCCACGAAATGAAGCTGATCGTCGACCTTATCTTTGAAGGCGGCCTCAAGCGGATGCGCTACTCGATCTCCGATACGGCTGAATACGGTGACTACGAGACCGGCGAGAAGATCATCACGGAAGCCACGAAGGACGCGATGCGTCAGGTGCTGAAGGATATCCAGGACGGCCGCTTCGCCCGTGACTGGATGCTCGAGAACCAGGTCGGCCGCCCGAATTTCCTCGCAAAGCGCGACAACGAGGCCAACCATCTGCTGCAGCAGACCGGCGACCGGCTCCGCGAGAAGATGAGCTGGCATCAGGACCGCTAAGGAGAGCCCAAAGGGCTCCCCTTTGGGTATACACGACATGAATAGTGATAATGTAAAGAAAGGGCGCTCACGGGCTCCGCAAAGGAGTCTGTTCCACGCGCTCGGACTGACAGAAGAAGAGCTTGAGAGGCCACTGATCGGCATCGTCAATGCCCAGAACGAAATTGTCCCCGGGCATCTGCATCTTGATCAGATCGCCCGCGCTGCCGCAGACGGCGTACGGATGGCCGGCGGCACTCCGATTGAATTTCCGGCGATCGGCGTCTGCGACGGTATTGCCATGGGCCACGACGGCATGCACTACTCACTGCCATCCCGTGAGCTCATTGCGGACAGCATCGAGACAATGGCCAAGGCGCATGCTTTTGATGGTCTGGTGCTGGTACCGAACTGCGACAAAATCGTACCCGCCATGCTGATGGCCGCTGCCCGGCTCAACATTCCGGCCATTGTCGTCTCCGGCGGTCCCATGTCCGCAGGCTGCGTGAAGGGGCAGAAAACCAGTCTCTCGAGTATGTTTGAGGCCGTGGGCGCCAACGCGGCCGGTAAGATCACGGATGAGGAACTGCTTGAATACGAGCAGAATGCCTGTCCGAGCTGTGGCAGCTGCTCCGGCATGTACACAGCCAATTCCATGAACTGTCTCACCGAGGCGCTCGGCATGGGTCTGCCCGGCAACGGCACAATTCCTGCTGTTTCGAGTGCACGCATCGCGCTCGCGAAAAAGGCCGGTATGCAGATCATGAAGCTGATCGAGGAAGACAAGCGGCCGCTTGATATCATGACAGCTGATGCGTTCCATAACGCCATTACGGTCGATATGGGGCTTGGCTGCAGCACAAACAGTATGCTGCACCTGCCGGCAATCGCCAACGAATGCGGCATTGAGATTGATCTGCATGAGATCAACGAGATCAGCGAAAAAACGCCGAATCTGTGCCACCTGGCACCGGCCGGCCACAATTATGTGGAGGAGCTCGACCAGGCGGGCGGCGTTCCGGCCGTCATGGCTGAACTCGACAAGAAGGGCCTCATCGTGGACGGCCCGACCGTTTCCGGCACCGTTAAGGAACGCATCGGGGATGCGCAGCGCAGGAGTGATGTCATCCGCAGTGTGGAGGAGCCGTATTCTGAGACAGGCGGCATTGCGGTCCTGTACGGCAACATTGCGCCAAATGGCTGCGTCGTCAAGCGCTCAGCAGTGGCACCGGAAATGCTCCACCACCGCGGACCTGCCCGAGTCTTTGAAAGTGAAGAAGATGCCTATGATGCCATCATGAACGGCCGGATCAAGAAGGGCGATGTAATCGTCATCCGCTTTGAGGGCCCGAAAGGCGGCCCCGGCATGCGGGAGATGCTCAATCCAACTTCTGCTCTTGCCGGCATGGAACTCGACAAGGATGTTGCCCTGATCACAGACGGCCGGTTCTCTGGCGCTTCGCGCGGCGCTTCTATTGGACACGTTTCCCCCGAAGCGGCTGCCGGCGGGCCGATAGCCTACGTCCAGGAAGGCGATCCGATTGAGATCGACATCGATAACTACTCGATCCGCCTGGATGTGCCGGAAGAGGAGCTCGCGGCGCGTGAGGCTAAGCCGGCCCCGGCACGGGAACTTACCGGCTGGCTGAAACGCTACGTCCGTATGGTGCAGAGTGCTGACCGCGGCGCCATTCTCGAATAGATGCAATACCTTTGGAGGTGAACCCCATCGAAGCGCCAGCGATAGAGATATTTGATTCCACGCTCCGCGACGGGATGCAGGGCGCCGGAATTGCGTTCTCCGTTGACGACAAACTGAAAATCGCCCGGGCCCTGGATGCAATGGGAATCGCCTACGTCGAAGCGGGCAACCCCGGCTCCAATCCAAAAGACATGGAGTTCTTCCGGCGGATCCAGGAACAGCCGCTCAAGAATGCGAAGCTGTGCGCCTTTGGCAGTACCCGGCGCAAGGGCATACGTGCCGAGGAAGATGCCAACCTGGCGTCTCTCATTGAGGCCGGTACGCCGGCGGTCAGCTTTTTCGGCAAGAGCTGGGACCTGCATGTGGAGAAGGTCCTGGGGGCCACGCTCGAAGAGAATCTCCGCATGATTGAAGACACCGCTGCTTTCCTCAAGAGCCGCGGCCGTTATGTCATCTTTGACGCCGAGCATTTCTTTGACGGGTATGCGGCAAATCCGGAGTATGCACTGCGGACCCTCAAGGCGGCCGAAAGCGGCGGCGCTGATCTGCTGTGTCTGTGTGATACTAATGGTGGAACCTATTTTGCCGACATCCAGCGGATTGTGGAGACGGCGGCCGGTTCTGTGAGTCGGCCGATCGGGATCCATACGCACAACGACACGGGGATGGCCGTGGCTCAGGCGATGGCAGCTGTGGACGGCGGCGCAGTGCATGTGCAGGGAACCTTTATCGGTTTCGGGGAGCGGTGCGGAAACTGCAACCTGGCCACGATCATCGGGGACCTGCAGCTGAAGCGCAGCTTCCGCTGCGTGCCCGAAGACAAACTGCCGCGTCTGACGAAGACGGCGCTCCGCATCGCTGACGTTTCCAATGTGACGCTGGCGGCTTCACAGCCCTATGTCGGCAGCGGGGCCTTCGCCCACAAAGGTGGTATGCACATTGACGGAGTCAAAAAGATCTCGGAGTCGTTTGAGCATGTAGAGCCGGACAGTGTCGGCAACCGGCGCCGCTTCCTTACAAGTGAGGTGAGCGGCAAGGCGACTGTCCTTGAGACGATCCGACTGGTCGACCCGGAGATCGAAGCGGACGATCCAGTTGTCCGGCGTGCTGTCGAAGAACTGAAGCAGCGTGAGTTTGAAGGCTATCAGTACGAGGCTGCTGAGCAGAGCTTTGAGCTCCTGATCCGGCGCCTGCTGCACCGGTACCGGCCCTTCTTCCGCCTCGAATACTACAAGGTGATCGGTGAGTTCCCGCTCTCAGCTGAAGGGTTTCCGTCGACGACGGTAATCAAGGTCCATGTGGGCGACGAATCGCGGATTGCCGGTGCGGAAGGCGTCGGCCCAGTCCATGCGCTCGATGTGGCACTGCGCAGAGCGCTCGAGCAGTTCTATCCGTCCCTGCGCGAGATGTACCTTACCGACTTCAAGGTGCGCGTGCTCGAACGCAGCGAGACAACTGCTGCCCGCGTCCGCGTGCTGATCGAATCAACAGACGGAGAAACCACATGGACAACCGTAGGGGTGTCCTCGGATATTATGGAAGCGGCCATGGGCGCCCTGACCGATTCCATTGAGTACAAGCTGACGAAAGATATGGTTGCTCCGCCAGATGCGGAGCCCAGAAAGGAATAGCTAGCCAATGGGCATGACAATGACGCAGAAAATCCTGGCCGAGCATGCGGGCCTGGAGAAGGTGTATCCGGGACAGCTGATTTCCACAACAGTGGACATGGTGCTGGCCAACGATATCACAGCGCCGGTGGCCATCCGTGAATTCAACCGCACGGGTCGCCCGGTCTTCGACAACGAGAAGATTGCGCTTGTGCTGGATCACTTCACCCCCAATAAGGACATTAAAGCCGCAGAGCAGTCTAAGCTGGTCCGGGATTTTGCCCGCCAGCATGACATCGTCAATTTCTATGATGTCGGGCAGATGGGCATCGAGCATGCCCTGCTGCCGGAAAAAGGCCTGGTGCTGCCGGGAGACGCGGTGATCGGGGCCGACTCGCACACCTGTACATACGGGGCACTTGGGGCCTTCTCAACCGGTGTGGGCTCAACCGATATGGCAGCGGCCATGGCCACCGGCAAAGTCTGGCTGCGCGTGCCGCCGGCGATCCGCTTCAACCTTACCGGCGAGCTGCAGAAATACGTGAGCGGGAAGGATGTCATCCTGCATATCATTGGGATGATCGGAGTGGACGGTGCGCTCTACCAGTCCATGGAATTCGGCGGTCCTGGGCTGCAGTCGCTCTCGATTGACGACCGGCTCTGCATCGCCAACATGGCGATTGAGGCCGGCGGCAAGAACGGCATTTTTGAGGTGGACGACCAGACAGTGGAGTATGTCCGTCAGCGTACGGAAAAGCCGTTCAAGATCTACCAGGCGGATGAAGACGCCGAGTATACGGCGGTCTACAATATCAATCTCTCGGAGATCCGGCCTACAATCGCGTTCCCGCATCTGCCGGAAAACACCCGCACACTCGACGAGGTGACAACCCGTATTCCCATTGACCAAGTCGTTATCGGTTCGTGCACCAACGGCCGCATCAGCGATCTGCGCGCGGCTGCTGATATCCTGGTCGGCAAGAAAGTGGCCCCGGGTGTGCGCACTATCATCTTCCCGGCCACACAGGCCATCTATAAGGAGGCCATGGAAGAGGGCCTGATCCGCATCTTCATCGATGCCGGCTGCGCGGTCTCGACCCCGACCTGCGGCCCCTGTCTCGGCGGGCACTGTGGCATCCTCGCTTCCGGGGAGCGGGCAGTCTCCACAACCAACCGCAATTTCGTCGGCCGCATGGGTGCCACGGATTCCGAAGTCTACCTGGCCTCGCCAGCCGTGGCGGCGGCGAGCGCTGTGCTTGGACGGATTGCATCGCCGTATGAACTGTAGGAGGTAAAGCATGGCTGAAGTACTCAAAGGTGTAGCCTTCCGCTACGGTGACAACGTAGATACCGATGTCATCATTCCGGCCCGCTACCTCAACACATCCGACCCCAAAGAACTTGCCGCGCACTGCATGGAGGACATTGATCCGCACTTCATCGAGCGGGTCAAACCGGGTGACATCATTGTTGCCGGCCGTAACTTCGGCTGCGGCTCATCGCGCGAGCACGCACCGCTTGCTATCAAGACGGCCGGCGTCTCGTGCGTCATCGCGGCCAGCTTTGCGCGGATCTTCTATCGGAACGCCATTAACATAGGCCTTCCAATCCTCGAATGCCCGCCGGCCGCAGCCGCGATTGAAAATGGCGATCATCTGGAAGTGAACCTCGACACTGGAGTCATCACGGACCAGACGAGTGGCGAGATGTTCCAGGCACCGCCTTTCCCAGCCTTCATCCAGGACATCGTGAAGAGCGGAGGCCTGATTGAGGCAGTGAAGCAGAACAAACTCTGAAAATGAACAGTAAAGAGTCAGGAGCAGCACAGCTCCTGGCTCTTTTTCGAGTGCACCGGGCATGGGCATTATCCGGGCGGCAAAAGCCCGCTGTGCGCTTGGTAGCGCGAGGCGCCAGCTGAAGACAGAGATGTCTGTCGTGAGGCAGGATCTGAAGGAAGCCGCATGGGACGCGGTGAAACGTGTCCTGAGCAAAGCTCCGGACTGACGGACAGAAACCAGATCTGAAGTCGTTTTCGGACGGGAAAGTCTGCTTAACAAGATGAAGCCCGACCCTACACAGAATCCGGAGGCGTAAATCTGTTAGGCAGATGGAGCGAAAGATAATGTTCTCGCCCAGGGAGGTATGTCTGCGGGTTGAAGCGTATGCCTCTGAAAAACAGCCGACGGCCCTGCCGAAAACCGCCCTTCAGCGTCCGTAGCTGCGTTCAAAACCGGCGGGACGCGGCCGCCGGCAGGCGTTTCGGGAGCGCAGCGACCAGCCTACCCCAAAAGCGCGCGGCACCCCCGCATGATGGGTCAGACAAACGTTCTGCCAGTCTCATCTGCTTCTTCTTCGTCCACCTTTCATGAATCCGTGCGAAAGACGCACCACGCCGCAGAAAAGGGCAACAAAAAACGGCCCGAAGGCCGCTTTGCGCTTTTTCAAAAAGGACAGGACTGCGACTATCTGGCTGTGTCTGCCGAATAGTTCCCGGCCCTTGTGCTGCTATGATTGCTGCATATACTGCTGGTCTGCCGGATGTGTCTTCAAATAGTCATCCAGAAGTCTTTGAGCTTTCTCTGTGTCGCCATCGAAATTCAGTGCCAGCAGTGGTAGTATCGCATCGGGACTCATTTTCAGCGTCTTCGCCGCAAGCAGTGTTGCTTCGATTTTGCCCTGATCCCTGCCCTCGACTCTGCCTTCTGCTCTGCCTTTGTCCCAGGCTCTCGCTTCTATCGCCAGCTCCATGTTTTGCATTACCTCCAAATTGTCCGCCATTTCCGCCGTCGTCCGCAGACTGTACAGGTTCTTCAGAGTCTGAATTTTCTGGTCCGCAGCTATCGTGTTAGAAAAAACAACGTCCAGCAACCCCAACAGTGAAGACTCCAGCTGCTCATCGTCCGGTTCTCCCAGGTTGAGGAACCACACCTCTGACACCTGTGCTGCCTCCGGTGCGGCTTCAAACGAATCGGGTCCCGTCTGTCGTGCCGTTACCAGCCGCATGACCGTGTTCTCCATTTGCTTCCTTGGACCGCTGACAATCCAGATAGAATATACTTTCTTGCAATTTCTGTAGTCCGTTCCCTGCCGGCCGACAAGCCGGTCGGCGTAGATCACGGCTCTGCGCTCAAGTGGATACGGCAGGTTTGTGCGGTTCTGAACCTTCACATTGACAATGAGCAGAATTGGTTCGCGCTCACTCGGCAGTCTCAGCGTGAACAGAATATCGAACCGTACTGTTCCTTCATCTGCTGTCCCATCTTCCGTGTTGTCCTGGCGGACTCCGCCTGGATCTGCTGCCGCGTCCTCACGGCTGACCGGAACGGCGTTGATTTGCACGTCTCCAGGAATCAGCTGTTCAATCTCCCTGACAGAAAGCGATGCCGCTTCTACGACGCATTCCTTCACAATGCGAGCCAATATCTGACGATCTGCAGCTATGCTCTTGGACACCTGATCCAGCGCGCCGCGCATTGCCCGCAGCGACTTGCCTTCGCTGGCACGGATTGCCTTTGCAATATGTGTCTCGCTTATCATCGCCTTCTACTTCCCTATCTATTCTGATATGACTGCAACGCCGCTAAGGCTGCGGGCCTGACCTTCAGTCTCATCCGGCTTACGCCGCGTCGTCCACGTCAGTGTGTCAGGGTCTGCAGCTGTAAGCAGTGTTTACCAGGGGATTAACCGTCTCCCCCACAACAAAACAAAGCCTCGTACTGTTCGGGGCATGACGACTGGATTCATTCGCCGGTGTCAGCAGGGGCTGCCGTCACTTCAAACCGGGACCCGTCCAGCGAAAGGAGCATCTTCTGTGCTGTGCGGCTGGCAAGGCAGCATCCGCAATGCTCACAGGCCTGATTGACTGCCCAGTCCTCGAGTGCGTCCAGTCATTCGCCAACTCGCAGGTGCCCTGCAGTGAGTACTTTTTTTACAGTTTCCGGCGAATCTTTGGCATCAGACTGCGAGCCATCCGCAGAGCCGCACAGCGCGGATCCTGCCAGCCCATCCGTGTTCGTCGGCTGCTGGAGATCAGTACAACAATCGAGCGTGAGAGTACACCTATGCCTCATCCAGCCAGAACTGTTCTTCTGTCCAACGAGAAAAGTGGGAGGGATGCCAATTAGGCATAGGTCTACCTGAATACAAAAAAACAAATCACAATCATCGAAGAGATCGAACGCCCATTCTTTCCAAGCACTGTCATCATCCGGCAGATCCATACTCTTCATAAGAAAAGAGGATTCCTGCATAATCAGGTACAATGTCAACTCGTCAAGCACGCTGTGCGCGACTATGTGACCTCCATGATGCGCCACGTCGCAAAAATGAGTCACTCTTGAACGAAGAAGGAAGAGAAACCCGTAATCATAATCCATCAGAAATTGTGGCGGCAGCTCTGGAGCCAGAAACGACACATCCAGTTCTCCAACATGAGAACCCTTCGGCATGGAGGCGAGAGCATCTATATCTTCACTCAGATTGTCAAGAAGTATGTCACTTCCAATGACGAAGGACACTGCTGCCAAAGGCCCCAAAGATTCCTCCAAAGACAGCGACCATGATTTGTGCTTTTTATATTCTTCAATGTTGAAGTTGCTCAGGCTGTCTTCTTGTTCTCCGGAGAGCGCGCCAGTTCAGTGCTTTACAGATCCCTTTGCTTTTGTCCTTCCGGATATTGCCTCCGCTTTCATATCTGCTCCACGTCTTGGTTCCGACCCCCGCTCTTGAAGCAGCGTCTTCAATGCCCTTTGGTGGCCGGTCTTCATAATGTCATTATGTCGTAATGACAGGCACAGTCAAGTAACTTGTCTCATAATGCATTCAGACGACCACTGCTTATTGCATTTTATCCGGACTATATATTATGCGAATCATACGGCTGTAAGCGAACAGAGGTGCTTATGAAAGTTCTGAAAGCACACAAGTAATTCACATGATTGCATATATCTATAATAATCTCGATAGCAATCCTGATGTGTCTAAACGCCAATGTATCCGATGCGGCTCAGCGATCCTTACGCGTCTAGAGCACTTTGCTCAAAACCTGTCCCAAAAGAGTATGGCTGCAAGGTCGTTCGATGCGGCGTCAGGCAACCGGTTGTACATACCTGTCCTTAAAGGCAGACAGTAATGATCTGTTTCGGAAGGCGCTTGCCTGCCGCTTATTTTGCAAATTGCTCTAGAAGTAGACAAGCGCTCCTCTACTCTTCTGATGATTGTAGCCCCGCAGACATGCAGGTTCTGCCTCGCGGCCCAGGCAGCCTCCATCTCCGGCCGGCGAATCCTCGCGGCTGGCAGCGGCACCTCTTGGAGGCTGCGCTCCATGACGCTCATGGACAAATCAGAAAGGAGAATTTCCCATAAGTGCAATGGATGAAAAGATTATTGCCTTAGTCAAGCCAGAATACTTCGATAAGATCCCCCATATGTTCCGCAAACATGCAACGGAAGCCACCTGCGGACTGATCGCCCGAGAGTACCCGGATCTCTATGCGGCCTTCGAGCACGAGCCAAGCGCATCTGAGGTTGAGGAGATGACCAGGATCGTCAACGGCGTTTTCGAGGAGAGAATGGGAAAGCATCACATGCTGTAGACTGTCGTTACAGGGCCGGCCCCAGTCCGTGGCCCTTCAACGCTGACCTGATCCGCCTGGCCTGCGGGCCGGAATGGCCGGTCCACTCAAGATTTCCGGCGAGCCGACCGATAGGGAAACAAGATGCATTCCACAAGAATCCCGAGAGGTACTGCCGGCTTTTAGAAGCGACGGCCATGAAAGGAAGATTTTAATCAAGACAAGTGGAGAATATGCGTCTGTGCTCGTATATGTGGACCAGATAGACAGGGATACGGAAGGTCTGCTTGCGGGTACACACGGCGAGCCAGATCTCCAGTGGCAGCTGCATACAGATCAGCAGCGCGGCCACGCCCGCGCGGTCAGTGCCGGCTCGGCATTTGAGCGCAAACAGTAAAGGACAAAGCGGAGCAAAAAGGAACGCGGAAGAACTTGCGTCCTTCCGCGCCCAGGCCCGCAATCCCGCCCTCGAGTCAGTAAATCCGGCACTGGTATTCAGCTGTAAAGTCCGCCTGCAAAAATGCTGCGGAATTAAGTGATACACATGTGACAATAACAGGTAATTTGTTATTGGAGTCCATGTATCTTTTGACGGATGTGGTTAGCCCCCTTGCACCGTCGTGGGGCGTGCCGCGCCTTTTCTGTCCCTACCGCCTTTTCAGTCTTCCTTCAGGTCTACCAGCCAGTTGAGACCCTGCAGCTTGGTGTCAAGCTCCCGGTACTCCTGGCAAACCTTGTCTATCGTCTTCTGGACATCTGCCGGATCCAGGCAGCGAACAAAGCGAATTTCTGTCTGCGAATACCGATCAGGCTGGATGGAAAGCTGATTGTAGAAGCTCTGATACAGCTTTTGCTTTTCCGAAAGGATATCCCGGCGTGCCAAAGCATCCGCAATCGTCTCTGTACCCTCAAACGTCGTGGAAGCGTTGGTGCGGTTGATCTGCATAATCAGAGTCTGCAGATTCTGCAGCGTGGTATCCAGTACTGCCAGCAGGTTTTTTGGATCTTCTGCCGGTTCATCGCCGTCTTGTACTTTCGCGTTGTCCAGAACGCGCTGTTTCAGCCGGTCCCGGGTCTCTTTCAGTTCGGCCCGTTTCAGCAGGGCCTCTGCAAGCTTCATCGTCAAACAACCTCCGCTCCGTTTTATGCCCCTTCCTGCCGCCTGCGCGGCGCAGGTTGGGAATCTCAGCTCCGTTCCTCTGTCTGTCGGAGCCTAATGCGCCGCTCACTGCCCGCCTGGAGCAGATCGTGCAGCTCCAGGCTGTCCCCGGCGGCAATGGCATCCCGGGCCGCCTTAAGATGTCCCATGAATTCGTCGAGGTTTTCTGTCAGCATATCCCGGTTCTCTATCATCAGCTCAGTCCACAGCCCCGCGTCCAGCTGCGCTACGCGCGTCAGATCCTTGAAACTGCCGGCAGAAAAACCTATTTCTTCGAGGGCCGCCTTATTCTTGATGTAGGCGTTGGAGACCACGTGGGCCATCTGCGACGTGTAGGCGATGATGCGGTCATGCTCTTCTGGAGTCGCAATCTGCACTCGGCCGAAATGCATCTGTCGTGCGAGGTCTTCGAGCACCGCAAGCGCCGCGGAATCCGTGAGTTCATCCTGCGTGATGATGTACGATGCGCCCTTGTAAAGATCGGCGAGACTCGATTCGTAGCCGCCCACTTCCCGTCCGGCCATTGGATGACTGCCCACAAAGCGGATGGAGCCGCTCCGCCGCACGTCATCAAGACTGTCAAGGACAAAGCGCTTGATGCCGCATACATCGGTCACCACAGCGCCGTCGCGGAAGCTGCCGCTGCGGATATAATCGACCGTCGCCTGCGGCGGCAGACACACATAGACAACGTCACACTGATCGATTCCGCCAATCCCATGGATGCTGCCGTCTGCCAGGGCACGCTCGGCTGTTGCGAGCGTGCGGTTCTCGCCGTACACCTCATGATCCGTGTATCTGGTGAGTGCCTTGGCCAGCGAGCCACCGATCAGACCCAGTCCGACAATTCCAATTCTCATGAAATATGCTCCATGGCTTTAATAAATGCATCCATATCGTCGTCTGTGCCTATCGTGACGCGCAGGAAATTTCTGGTGCGGCCGCTGCCGAAGTAGCGTACCAGGATACCCCGGTCCCGCAGTGCCTGGAACATGGATGCAGCATCCGGATCAGTACACTCGACAAACAGGAAGTTCGCTTCCGAAGGCAGCACCCGGTGACCGAGGTCTATGAGCGCCTGCCGCGTTCGGTCTCGTGTCTTCATGATTCGCCCGCAGCATTCTTTATGCCAGGCCTCATCCCGCAGTGCAGCGGCCGCCCCGGCAGCGGCGAGCCTGTCGACAGGATACGAATTGTAGCTGTTCCGGATCGTTTCCAGCGCTGTGATGAGATGCGGCTGCCCGGCTGCATAGGCAGCCCGCAGCCCGGCCAGACTGTATGATTTCGAGAGGGTACGGACAACCAGCAGATTGTCATACTCCCCGACCCAGGGAAGCGCTGAGTGCGAGCCGAACCCGGCGTAGGCTTCGTCAATGATGACCGGACCGTCTGTACCTTCAATGATTTCCCGCAGAAGGCCTGGCCGCGCTGCCATGCCGGTCGGTGCATTCGGATTCGTCAGCACTACAGCGCCGGCACCCGCGAAGCTCCCCGGCATAACCGCATAGTCTTTATCCAGCGGCACTGTGCGGAGCTCAAGACCGAACAGATCTGCCCAGACCGGATAAAAGCTGTACGTGACGTCCAGCGTGTAAACGGGCCGGTCTGGATCAAAGAGCGCCAGAAAGGCCTGGGCAAGCACTTCGTCCGAACCGTTGGCGCAGAAAATCTGCGTGGTATCCAGACCATGCAGCTGCGCGGCCGCCTCGCGGAAAATGCCGCCGTCAGAGGGCGGATAGAGCCGCAGATCTGCAGCTGCTTCCGCCACGGCGGCCGTCACGCGCGGACTCGGCGGATAGGCATTCTCGTTGGTGTTCAGTTTGATGAGCTTCTCACGCGGTTGTTCGCCGGCCGTATATGGCCTGAGCGCACGTGCTTTAGCACTCCAGTACGCTTTTTCCATTCGGATAGAGTAGCACAGAACCTATAGGAAGAAAAGCCAGTCCACTGCCTGTGATGCAGCGGCTGCGATGTCCTATTTAAAGGACTTGCGCAGGATTTCCAGTGCGTCCTCGTCGGTGAGCGGTGCCGGATCCACAGCATACAGCCCGGTCATCGTATAGCGTGCGTCCTTGGCAATCGTTTCCAGTTCGTCCTCCGTGATCCCGAAGTCGCTCATTTTCAGATCGCCGACGCCGCAGTCCTCTTCGAGCTTTTTCAGTGCCACCAGGAAGTCCTCCGGGCGGCAGGCATCACAGACGCCAAGCGCGCGGGCGAGCGCGATAAAGCGGTCATCGCAGGCATGCTCCTTGATAAAGTGTCCATAGTAGGCAAGGGAAAGCATGACAAGACCAGCTCCGTGAGGCAGATTGTCGTGATGGCCGCTCAGGGCGTGTTCAAGCGCGTGCTCGCTTGAACAGGAACACACTTCCATCGAGTAACCGCTCATCGTGTTCGCAAAAGCAACCTGGGTGCGTGCTTCCAGGTTATCTCCCTGATGCACGGCCAGCGGCAGGTATTTGCCGAGCGCTTTGACGGCTGTCAGCTGGAACATATCGCCAGCCTCGTTGCGGACATTGGAAATGAAGCCTTCAACGCTGTGGAAGAGTGCATCAAATCCCTGATAAGCCGTGAAGTTCGGCGGGACACTGAGCATTAGCTCCGGATCGACCACGGCCAGTGTCGGCATCGCACCCTTAAAGCCGATTTTCTCCTTCGTCTTGGTGTTGGTAACAACGCCCCAGGCGTCCACTTCAGAGCCGGTGCCGGCGCTGGTTGTGATCTCCACATACGGCAGCGAAGGCTCGGAAAGCTCCTTTTTACCGCCGGAACCGCCCGGGACAAAATCCCACAGAACGCCTTCCTTCTGCGGCACAACGGCTGCAATGACCGTGACAGCATCGAGGACAGAACCGCCGCCGAGGCCGACCACAAAGTCGCAGCCGTTCTCCCGCGCAGTCTCAATACCGCCCGTCATGTTTTCCACGGTCGGATTTGCCTGGATCTGGTCATAGAGAACATACTCGCAGCCTGCCTTGCTGAGCTGCTGCTGCGTCTGCTCAAGGGCTCCGTTCTCGCGGACCGATTTTCCGTTCGAAATGACAAGCAGGGCTTTTTTGCCGGGCAGCTTTTCGTCTCCAAGTTTCTGCAGCATGCCGGGTCCGAAAAGAACCTTGGTTGGCAGGTTCCAGATGTAGCTCATTGCATTCGTCCTCCTGAAATTGCATTGTTCTGCCGGCAGATTCCAGTTCCATCGCCGACAGTCCCATATTAGCGCAGCAGGACGCAAATGGGTAGGCAGCATGCCGGTGGCCGGTGAAGTCGGCCGGGCCGCTGCCGGAAATCAAGGCCCGATAGTATCTGTTTCAATACTGGAACGTTGTGGTATCATAGAAAGATGACTGAAGAAGTGAGACGGTGCAGCTGGGCTACCAACGAACTGCTGATAGCCTATCATGATCAGGAGTACGGCCGTCTTGAACGCAGTGAAGACTCGGTATTCGAGAAAATCTGCCTGGAGATGTTCAGCAGCGGCCTGTCCTGGTACATAGCCCTGAAAAAGCGTCCGGCGCTGCGAAGCGTCTTTGCCGGTTTCAGGCCGGACGCCTGCGCTGCCATGAGCGACGCCGAACTTGAGGCGGCGCTCACAAATCCGGAGATTATCCGCAACCGCCGCAAGGTGTACGCGGTCCGAACGAATGCAGAGGTTGTCTGCGCGCTGCGCAGCGAGGGCGGTATTCTGGAATATGTGCTCAGGCATCCCCGGCCCCAGGAACTGGCTTCCGGGCTGAAAGAGCGCGGCATGCGCCAATTCGGCCCCGTCTGCGCCGGCGAACTGCTCAAGAGCCTCGGACTGCTGCCTGCGCACGAGCCAGGATGCTTTCTGCGCCCGGAAGGGAGTGGTATATGCCGGCCTTCCTGACGCACAAAATTGCCGCCGACAACATCCGCGCCCAGATTGAGGACCCGGCTGTACGCAGCCTGATTGACGGCGCGGAGGATGCCTACTACTCCGGGGCGCAGGGCGGCGACTACTTCTACTCTTACAAATATTATTCCATGTGGGCGGGGCACCGCTACAAAATGTTCGGCTGGGCGCTGCACCGCACGCGTCCGCAGCGTTTTTTTGTGGAGGGATCTGAATGGCTGCGCGACCATCCGAGTGAAAAAGGCAAGGCTTTTTTTCTGGGATATGTCACACACTATGCACTGGACATGTACGTGCATCCGCTTGTTATCGGCCTGGCCGGCCGCGACATGAAAGAGCACAACCGCGTGGAAAGTGCCCTGGACTGTATGTATGCGCAGCGTAATGGTGTTGACGCCTGGTCGTTTGACAGGGCGCAGTTCATCCGCGACACGTACGTCGAAACTGACGAGATTGACACATTCTTTCAGGCCATGATGGACCGGCTGTATGTGGGCTTCACGCTGCCGCCGCGACCGTATCGCACGACCTACGCATATTTTGCGGACTTTCACGGCATGCTGCAGGACGAGAGCCTCAGAAGCCGCCTCTGGATGCGGATTCGGGATGTCTTCACGATCCTGAAGACGCGCACGCTTCTGTACAGGCCGGCGGATGTTATTGCGGACGCTTACGATTACGATACCTTTTTTGCCAGGATCGACACGGCTTCGGCGCATGCGCTGCGCATGATTTCTGCCGTGACGCGTTTCTGGAGCGGGCAGGGGGACATTACCGGGATTCAGTCTGTTTTCTATAACATCAATATGAACGGCACACCGATCACGCCAATCGAAGAGCGCAGGCGCTTCCGTCAGCTCTATAAGCAGGCACCGCTTGTCCGCTCGGAGCCGGGCAGGATCAGGAGCACAAAAACAGCAAAAAAATAGCCGGCAGACGGCTACCCAAATCATGCTGTTGTGTGCTATGATCCGTATATCATAGGAATCAACAGTCTGAACAAGACAGGGATGGAGAGGATGAGACGCTGGCGGGATGCGGGAACGCCAGAGGCACCTTCACAGGGAGGAGAGCATCACGAATGGGTGGTAAGGCATTCGATCAGGAGGAGGCTAAGCGGCTGTATGATGCCGGCAAATCGGATACCGAGATCGGCCGGGAACTGCATGCCTCGGTAGGCGCAGTGGGCCGCTGGCGAAAGGCCAATGATCTGCCGGCGCAGAAACCCCGGACGCGCCGCACATGGGACGTCGACAAGGCACTGGAGCTCTATCAGCAGGGACTGTCGGATGATCTGATCGGTGAGCAGGTCGGCACGACTGCCCAGGCAATTCATAACTGGCGCAACAGCCAGAAACTGCCGCCGCATCCGCGCAAGCGCTGGAGCCGGGACGAA
Source organism: Clostridia bacterium (assembly GCA_014805015.1). Taxonomy (GTDB): domain Bacteria; phylum Bacillota; class Clostridia; order Christensenellales; family Christensenellaceae; genus JAAUYQ01. Next base: position 20,376 of record JAAUYQ010000005.1, read on the forward strand.
GCAAGAAATCTGCTGGCAGAGGGACTCTCGGATGAAGAGATTGCCCAGCGGCTCGGAACCACAACCAACGCCATCACCTGCTGGCGGTTTGGCGGCGGTGTCAAGGCGGCCGCAGCGCCGCGCTGGGATGTTGAGCGGGGTCGTGCCCTCTATGAGCAGGGTCTGACGGACCGCAAGATTGCCGCGGAGATCGGGGTGAGCGCCAAGACCTTCGGTGACTGGCGCCGCCGGAACAAGCTGCCGCCGAACCGGGTGGTTCCCTCCGGTCCGACCCGCAAGTGGGACACGGAGAAAGCACGCGAGCTGTACGAGGAAGGGTACAGCGACCAGGAGATTGCAGAGCGGATCGGCACGACTCTGGCCGCAGTCGCCGCGTGGCGGCGTGAGAACGGCTACATCAAGGGAGCCCGCAAGCGCACCTGGGACACCGAAAAAGCCAAGCAGCTTCTGGAAGAAGGCTACTCCGACCTGGAAATCGCCGAGGAGGTCGGCACCACCAAAGGTGCAGTCTGTGCCTGGCGCCGGCTGAGCGGACTCGGCAAGCCCGGCAAGGGCAGGAAGAAGCGCTCTGCAGAGTAAGACACAGGCCGCCGGCTCTTGGCGGCAGGCAGCAGGGAAAGCGGGCGCCCGTCCCGGACATGGGGACAGAAGAACCGACGCGATTCGATGACAGACAGTGCATTTCTGGAACAGATGCGGACCGGAGAACCGGTCCGCCCGGATTCTGAGCAGGCCGAGGAGCTTGAAAAACTGAGCTGGCGGGCCCGTTGGCTCACCAACTATCTGAACTGCGTGCCGCACCGGCCGCCTATCGTCCGCAGGATTCTGTCCGAACTCACCGGGCGCGACGTTCCGGAAGATGTGGATGTCTGGACGCCAGTCTATGTGCAGATTGGTCTGGGTCTCAGCTTTGGACGCCGCGTCCGCATCGAACAAGGCGTGCACCTGCTTGATCTTGGCGGCATTTCCCTCGGGGACGGTGTCTGCATTGGCTGCGGCTCGATCATCATGACCTCGCTTCCGGGCGTGCATCTGCCGGACCGCAACATTATCTACCCGGCACCGGTAAATGTGGAGAAAGACGTCTGGATCGGCCCGGGGGTGACGATCATGCCCGGCGTGACCATCGGGGCCGGCGCCGTCATTTCTCCCGGCTCCCTTGTTGCTGAGGATGTGGGGGCGGCCACCGTGGCTGCGGGACGGCCGGCCCGCTATGTGCGTGACATATAAAAAGGCTGCCGGGAAACCCTGACAGCCGCTGGCGTCCCAGAGAGGATTCGAACCTCCGGCCTCACACTTAGGAGGCGTGCGCTCTATCCAACTGAGCTACTGAGACAGCACGTGTCAATTTTAGTGCAGGCCGGAGGTATTTGCAATCCAGGCCTGCCGGGGTCTATTCGGAAAGACAGCAGTATTTATGAAGACAATTCCGACGACGGAGAGCGAAGGCTGCATTCTCTGTCACGATGTGACCCGTATTGTACGGGGCGAGACCAAGGGGCCGGCCTTCCGCAAAGGACATATCATCAGGGCGGAGGACATTCCGGTGCTGCTCAGCATGGGCAAGGACCGGATCTATGTCTGGGAAGAGGATCCGGATCTGCTGCATGAAAATGACGGTGCCGAGATTCTGCGGGAGCTCACGCAGGGCGAGAATCTGAGCGCCACTGCGCCTTCTGAAGGCAAGATTGATCTTGTGGCCGAAACCGACGGCCTGCTCCTTGTGGACAGCGAACGGCTGCGGGCTCTGAACGGTCTTGGCGAAATGATGGTCGCGACCAGGAAGGGCGGCTTCCCTGTACGTAAGGGCGACAAAGTGGCCGGAATGCGCGTTATTCCGCTTGTCATTGCCCGGGACAAAATGGAAAGCGCCCGCCAGGCGGCGGGATCCGAGCCGCTTGTGCGCGTGGTGCCGTTCCCCGTGCGCCGGTGCGGCGTCATTTCCACCGGGAATGAAGTATACTATGGAAGGATAGAAGATACGTTCACACCGGTGATCGAGGAGAAGCTTGCTGAATACGGTGCAGTTGTCTCTGAGCAGGTGAAGCTGCCGGACGATCCGGCACAGATCACGCAGACAATCAACAGGATGCTGCAGGACGGTCTTGACATGGTGATTGTGACCGGCGGCATGAGCGTCGATCCGGATGACCGAACGCCGCTTGCCATCCGCTCAAGCGAGGCAGATGTGGTGAGCTACGGAGCCCCGGTGCTGCCGGGCGCGATGTTTCTGCTCGCATATACCGGAGACGGCCGGCCTGTAGTCGGACTGCCGGGCTGCGTAATGTATTCAAGACGGACCATTTTTGACCTGGTGCTGCCCAGCCTTATTGCCGGGATGCCGGTGAGCCGGGAGCAGCTTGTCGGTTACGGGGAGGGCGGACTGTGCCTGCAGTGCGGCGAGTGTACATTCCCTAACTGCGCATTCGGGAGGTAACGTGTACAGGGATTTTTCTCACATAGATCATGACGGGAACGTCATCATGGTGGACGTGACCGGCAAAGAACAGACAACCCGCCATGCGGTCGCGATGGGCTCCATCTTTATGAGCCAGCACTGCTATGATGCGGTGGCGCAGCACACGGTGGAGAAGGGCGACGTGATCGGTGCGGCGCGCATCGCCGGGATCATGGCCGCCAAGAAAACCAGCGAGCTGATTCCGCTCTGCCACACGGTGGCCATCACCCATGCGGCGCTCGAATTTGACTTTTACCCGGAAGCACTTGAGATCCGGGCCCAGTGCACTGTTACCTGCAACGGCAGCACCGGCGTCGAGATGGAAGCCCTGACCGGAGTGACGGTGGCTCTTCTGACTATTTACGACATGTGCAAGGCGGCAGACCGCAAAATGGAGATCGGGGAGATCTACCTCGAGGCGAAGTCCGGCGGACGGAGCGGAACCTTCTTTAATGACCGGGCCCACCGCCGGCATTGAAAGATTCTTTCGGCCGCAGCATTGATTACCTGCGTCTCTCGCTGACGGACCGCTGCAACCTGCGCTGCCGCTACTGCCAGCCCGTAGACGGCCCCTACCAGCCGGCAGCGGATCTGCTGAGCCGCGAGGAGCTTCTGCGGGTCTGCCGCGCTGCAGCAGCCCTCGGCATCACCAATTTCAAGGTAACCGGCGGTGAACCTCTTATGCGGGCAGATGCGCTGGATTTTATCCGTGATCTCAAGCGTCTCGACGATGTGCGCACCGTAACGCTCACAACGAACGGCCAGCTGCTCAGTCCCGTGCTCGAAGATCTGGCAGCTATTCCCATTGACGCCATAAATGTCAGTCTGGATGCTGTTTCAGAACCCCTCTACGAACGCATCTGCGGCCGGCCGGGTGCCGCGCGGGTGCTTGAGGCAGTCCGCCGGAGTGCGGCCCTCGGCATTCACACCAAAGTCAACACAGTGCTCCTGGAGGAAAACAGCTCGGAGTGGCTCGACATCCTTGGACTTGCCGCGTCGCTTCCAATCGATGTACGCTACATAGAGCGGATGCCCGTCGGAACCGTGCATGCAGCAGAACCTGTTGTCCCGGGAAACGTTATCCTTGTGCGAGGACAACGGGTCTATCCGGACCTGCATCCGGCGGCCGGCGGACGCGGCAACGGACCTGCCAGGTATTACGAGAGCAATGCTCTCAGGGGCCGGCTTGGCATCATTGCGGCGAACTCGGAGCCTTTCTGCGCGCAGTGCAATCGTCTGCGGATTACCAGCACCGGTCAGCTGCGCCCGTGTCTCGGTCAGCCGGGCGGCACAGACCTGCGCTCCGCGCTTCGGGGCGGGGCAGGCAGCGAAGAGCTCGAAGAACTGCTGCGCGGAGCTATTGCGGCGAAGCCGGCAGGACATGATTTTGGAAGCGGCATCAACCCCGCCCGGCGCATGAATGAGATCGGCGGCTGAAAGAGCGGCAGGTGCGGCCGTTTCCAAGGTGTGCCGCCATGCGTTATCCTCAGGCGAGGATAACGAAAAGCACGTGAACAGGAGGAGAGTCCAATGGGACGAATCTGCGCACTCTGCATCAGCGAAAACAGAGGAACCGTTAAGAAACCGGTCTGCAGCGTCCGGGCCGTGGAGGATTTCGGGCTTGAAGGAGACGCACATGCCGGCCGCTGGCACCGGCAGGTGAGCCTGCTTGGTGCGGAGGAGGTGGCGGCATTCAGGGCCCGCGGCGCGGATGTGCAGGAAGGAAGCTTTGGGGAGAACATTGTGGTGGAAGGCTTCGACCTTCCCGGTCTGCCTGTTGGAAGTCTGCTTCGGAGCGGGGACGTTCTGCTCGAAATAACGCAGATCGGGAAGGAATGCCACCAGCACTGCGCCATTTACCAGGCTGTGGGTGACTGTATCATGCCGCGCTGCGGCGTCTTTGCCCGCGTTCTGCGCGGCGGAGACCTGCACGTGGGTGACGAAATCTCCCGGCTGTACCGCACAGCCGTGATTACCCTGTCGGACAGCTGCAGCCGGGGAGAGAATGAGGACAGAAGCGGTCCGGCCATCTGCGAATGCCTCGAAGCAGACGGCCGCTATAAAGTGGCCAGGACGCTGCTGCTTCCGGATGAGCCTGAGCAGCTCACGGCGGAGCTTTGCCGGCTGGCTGACGAAGAGAATATGGACCTCATCCTGACGACCGGCGGCACAGGCTTCTCGCCGCGGGACCGGACGCCGGAAGCGACGCTCGAGGCAGCGGACAGGCTGGCTCCCGGCATTGCCGAGACCATCCGCGCCGAGTCACTGAAGATTACGCCGCGTGCCATGCTGTCGCGGGGGGTAAGTGCCCTTCGGGGCGCTGCTCTCATTATCAACCTTCCCGGCAGTCCCAAAGCGTGCCAGGAGAGTCTCGGTGTTATTCTGGATACGCTTCCGCACGGGCTGGATCTGCTGCGCGGGCAGAGCGGACAGTGTGCGCGCTGATATAAGGCAGATGATCTGCCTTCCTGTAATTCCTGGAGGGACTTATGATGAGAAAACTGCTTATGATTGCTTTGTGCCTGCCGCTCGGACTTCTGGCGGGCTGTTCTGCAGGGACAGAAGCTGCACAGACGGCTGCAGCCAGTCAGGGAGCCGCGGCGTCTGGCAGCCAGGCGGCGGCTGAAACGGCTGATCAGGCAGAGAGCGGCCAAACCGAAGTGATTGTCTTTGCTGCTGCCAGCATGCAGGAGACACTCACCGAGATTCAGGAACTGTACAAGGTGCAGGCACCGGATACAGAGGTAGTCTGCAATTTTGATTCTTCGGGCACACTCAAGAGGCAGATTGAAGAGGGTGCACCCTGTGATGTCTTTATTTCAGCGGCACAGAAGCAGATGAACCAGCTGGATGACGGTGAGGACGGCGAGGAAGGTCTGCATCTGATCGATCCGGCTACGCGGGTGAACCTACTGGAAAACAAGGTGACGCTGGTCGTTCCGGAAGGAACCCCGGCTGGCATTACGATTTTTGAGGACCTCGCAGACAAACTGAAAAACGACGAGATCCTGGTGGCTGTCGGCAACAGCGATGTGCCGGTCGGCCAGTATACGCAGCGCATCTTCGAGTTCTTTGGTCTCGATGAACAGCGGCTCGCGGATGCCGGCAGACTCAGCTACGGGACGAACGTCAAGGAAGTGACGACGCAGGTCTCTGAAAACAGTGTATCCTGCGGCATTATCTACGCCACGGACGCGTTCAGCGCAGATCTCGAGATTGTGGCGGAAGCGACCCCTGAGATGTGCGGACAGGTTATCTACCCGGCGGCGGTGCTTGAAGCGGCCCAGGACAAAGCGGCGGCAGAGGCGTTACTCGACTATCTGCAGACGCCGGAAGCCATGGCTGTCTTTGAGAGTGTAGGGTTCTCGCCGGCAGTGCAGGAATAGCCAAGCTGCGCCATGGACTGGTATCCGCTTCTCAACAGCCTGCGCATTGCCGGCCTGGCCAGTGTCATCGTATTCTTTGCCGGTATTCTGACGGCCTACTATGTCATCCGACTGCCGCGGCTTATCAAGGGCATCCTGGACGTTATCCTGACGCTGCCGCTGGTGCTGCCGCCGACCGTTGTGGGATGGCTGCTGCTGCTCGCCGTGGGAGCAAATCATCCGCTCGGAGCGTTCCTCAGTGAGATTGGCATGCCGCTCGTCATGCGCTGGCAGGGCGGTGTGCTGGCGGCGGCCGTCGTGGCCTTTCCACTGATGTACCGCACGGCCAGAGGTGCGTTCGCATCCTTTGACGAGACGCTTGCCCAGAGTGCCCGCACGCTTGGGCTCTCCAATACCTACATCTTCTGGCGTATCCGGCTGCCGGTGTGCCGGCAGGGAATTCTGGCCGGCATGGTCCTTGCCTTTGCCCGCGCCCTTGGGGAATACGGTGCCACGAGCATGCTGATCGGCTACACGCCGGGCCGCACGGCGACTATTTCCACGACGGTATACCAGCTGTGGCGGACCAACCAGGACGGAGCGGCCATGACCTGGGTTTTCATTAACATCGCGATCAGCGCAGCAGTTCTGGTAACGCTGAACCTGCTGGAGAAAAGGAGGAGTCCGGTGCGATGAGTCTGGAAGTGCAGATCCGCAGGAAGCTCGGCAGTTTTGAGCTGGCCATAGACCTTGAGCATCAGGAAGGCAGCACGGCGATTCTGGGTGCCTCCGGCTCCGGCAAGAGCGTGACTCTGCAGGCCATTGCCGGGGTTCTCCGTCCCGATGCAGGCCGGATCGTGCTGAACGGCCGGGTGCTCTTTGACAGCAGCCGGCATATTGACCTGCCGCCCCAGCAGCGCCATGTGGGCTTCCTCTTTCAGAACTACGCACTTTTTCCGAACATGACCGTTCTCGACAATGTGGCCTGCGGTGCCCCGCGCGGCCTTACGCGCCGTCAGCGGCTGGCTCTTGCTGCCGACTGGATCCGGACAATGCAGCTCGACGGTTTTGAAAGCCGTTATCCCCGGCACCTGTCAGGGGGACAGCAGCAGCGGACGGCTCTCGCGCGGGCGCTCATTGGGCAGCCGGAGATCCTGATGCTGGATGAACCCTTCAGCGCGCTCGACGCCCAGCTTCGCGAGCAGCTGATTCCAGAGCTTCGAAAGCTGCTGGATACCTGGGAAAAAGATGCGCTGCTGGTGACGCACAGCCGGGATGAAGCCTATGAGTTGTGCAGTACGATGGCGGTCCTCGATAACGGCCGGCTCGTCCGCTACGGACCCGTGCAGGAAGTTTTCGATAACCCGCAGACGATGGCGGCGGCAGCACTTACCGGGTGCAAGAACGTGACGCCTGCCTGCAAGGCCGGACCGCACACGGTCTTTGTCCCAGACTGGGGCATCCACCTCGAAACGGCGCGGGCCGTGGAGGATCATCTAAAGGGGGTCGGCATCCGTGCCCACTATTTTTCTCCAGGTATTGCGGTCAATGCCTTCCCGGTTGAGATTGTGGAAGAGGTTGAAGAACCGTTTGCCTGGATCCTCAAATTCCGCTATGCAGGGCAGAGCCCGGAGAGCCCGGCCATATGGTGGCGTCTCTCCAAGGATCGTCAGCGCACAAGCCGCCGGGATACGGCCGTGCTGGGCGTGGAACCCCATGACGTACTGCTGCTGTATACTTAGATCCCGCTGACTTGCAGCCCCGCAGGCAGCGTCCGACCTGACCGCGGGGGTCTGCAGAGCACAATCTGGAAGGCAACATTCCTGCAGAAGGCGGGAGGTCCCTGGCCACGAACTGATGAAAAACGAATCTCTGCGCATGCAGCGATCAGAATCTGCAGTTTCTGAAACGCCGCTATTTTTGCCTGGACGGGGTGGCGTCTCTTATTTTCTTTGTGGTACACTTTTCTGCGACTGAAGTGACGGCGCGCCCGCGCTGCTCACCTGGGCTTCAGTAGTTCAATTATCGTCCGGTGCTGCTTGCTTTTGCTGTGGCAGCTTCCGCAGCAGGCTGTATGTCCGGACCTTCACATATTTCCCGTTTTATAAGGAAGGGATAACTGCCCAATGCAAAACAGAAAAGAGGACAGTCCTGTCCGGAAAGCAGTTCTGTCTGCGATGTTTCTTGCCATCGGACTTTATCTGCCGTTCCTGACCGGTCAGATTCAGCAGATCGGCAACATGCTTCTTCCGATGCATCTTCCGGTTTTTCTCTGCGGCCTGATCTGCGGCTGGAAGTGGGGATTCGGGGTCGGTTTCATTATGCCGCTTTTACGCTCTGTTATGTTCGGCATGCCGGTCATGTATCCCACGGCCGTTGCTATGGCTTTTGAACTGGCGACCTACGCTGCGGTTGCCGGCGCTCTCTATGCGCATTCAAAGTGGCAGTGCGTTCGGGCCTTGTACCGCTGCCTGATCGCAGCAATGCTGGCCGGACGTGTTGTCTGGGGCCTCGCCATGATCGCTCTGATGGGACTTGGCGAAAATGGTTTCACCTGGACTATGTTTATTGGCGGCGCATTCCTCAACTGCATACCAGGGATTATTCTGCAGCTCATCGCTGTGCCGGCTATTATGGCAGCGCTTAACCGGACCGGGTTGGTACCGTACCGCAAGGAAGCACCGCAGAATTCAGCGCGCCCAGCCTGAAGGCGATCGAAAGGAGATAAAATGTCTATACCAGTTCAGCAGAACAATATGCTCGGTTTCGGCTGTATGCGCCTGCCGCTTATGGCCGGTGCTTCCGGACCGGATGCGGCGACGCAGATCGACATTGAAGAGTTTGCCCGCATGGGCGACGTCTTCATGAACAGCGGCTACACCTATTTTGACACGAGCTTTGTGTATCATAACGGCAAGAGCGAGAACGCTGTGCACGAGGCAATCGTGAAGCGCCATCCGCGTGACTCATTTCAGCTGGCGACCAAATTTCCGACAATGATGGTCAAGACGGAAGACCAGGTGGATGAGATTTTCAATCAGCAGCTCAAGAACCTGGGCGTTGAGTACCTCGACTTCTACCTGCTCCATATCCTCATGACCCAGCACCTCACAGACGGGCACGGCGGTCCGGGCGTGGTGGAGACCTGCCATCTTTTTGATCATCTGCGCAAGTGGAAGGAAGAAGGCAAGGCAAGGCACATCGGCTTCTCGTTCCATGACAGCCCGGACGTTCTTGACAGACTGCTTACCGAGCATCCGGAAGTCGAGTTCGTGCAGATCGTTATCAACTACTATGACTGGGATTCAATGTGGATCCAGTCGCGGGACAATCTCGAAGTCATCCGCAAGCACGGTAAAGCTGCCATCTCCATGGAGCCCGTGAAGGGCGGTTACCTGGCCAGTGTTCCGGACGAATGCCTCGAGCTGATGAAGAAGATGAATCCGGATCTCACCCCGGCAGGCTGGGCAGTGCGGTTTGCTGCTTCGCAGCCGGGCGTTTTCAAGGTGCTGTCCGGCATGTCGACAATGCAGCAGGTGGAAGACAATACGAAGGCCATGCATGATTTTAAGCCGCTGACGGACGAAGAACAGCAGATGCTGTTTGAGTGTGCCCGCATCATGAGGGAAAAGGGTCCGCTGCATGAAAGCGATTTCTCAAAATATGGAGATCTGAAATTCCGTGGCATTCCGGTTTCTGCCATTCTGCAGGACTACAATGCGCTCGTGGTGCAGCCGGATCCTGGCTTTGCGGCAGACAATAACTATCTGCGCCAGGAGCTCCTGAAACAGGGTGTTGCGGACATCCACCAGAAATGGCCTGAGGAAAAGGTCATGTTTGACGGCACGGACATCACGCCGCAGCTCGAAGAGGCCTGGGAGACGCTCGTCAAATACGCCTTCTGATCGTAGATCAGTTAGGTTTCTGCTATGATAATGGCGCGCAAAACCGCAGCCGGCTGTGTATTCTCCGTGGGGAGCAGGCCGGCAGTGTGCTGAGCGCGCTTTTCTGTTCTCTGAACTTTGTCTCAGCGGACTGCCGCCGATTTCAGCACTGTGTACAGAAGCAGGCCGCCGTCCAGCAAAAGGAGGAAATCATGCTGATCAACAACGAAGACTCTCAGGACCAGGGATACGCCAGTGACGGTCTTGCCGCGGAGCGGCAGTACAGCATTGCTATTTTTGGTCAGACCGGGGAAGAAATCGGCGAATGGCTGCGCTGCACCGGCATCCGTGAGCAGCCCGGTCGCGTCACCTTTATCGACGACCACAATCACGAGGTGATCCTGCGCGGCGGGATTATCGTCATCCAGGAGCAGTAGGGTCCCGGCAGGTGCGGGTGGCTGGAGATTTCCATGCTGCCGAAGTCTCCCGAATACCCGCGCCCTTTCCTCTGTACCGGAAAACCATGCAGCCGGAAGCCTATCCCCGATATACGTATTTTGTCCCGCGGCCAGTCCCTTTTCGCTCCAGCACTCCCTGCTCGTGCAGTGAGCGTACGGATTTCTCGATGGACGCACGGCTCAGTGTAGGAATTCTTTCAACCAGATTCCGCAGCGCAAACTCACCGATCATGCCGCTGCATACGGACGCAACAAGCTCTCGTGCGCTGAGTGCCCCCGTTGCTTCTCCAAGACGACTCTCGAATTCACGGTATGCCTTGAGCAGAATGCCAAGTGTATAGTCAATAAACGGCACGGGATCGTCTGTCCCGGCGTGCCAACCGGCATTACAGGTCTGCAGCACATCATAGTACGTCTCCTGCGAATCCTGAACGATTTTTTCGAGGCTGATATATTTACCGACCAGATAGTCTGACTGGTACAGGAGCAGTGCCAGCAGCAGCCGTCCCATCCGGCCGTTGCCGTCCGTAAACGGATGAATGGACAGAAAATCCAGCACGAAGTTCGGGATCAGCAGCAGTGGATCCACAATCCCCAGTTCGCGGACCTGTGTGAAGCTTGCGCAGATTTCCGCTATGGCTGCCGGCGTTTCGGCTGGCAGCAGTGGTTCAAACCGGACACGCCGGCTTCCGTCAGGAAAGCGTTCTTCGATATAATTCGCGACGTTCTTGAACCGCCCAGCTGGACTGTTTGGTACCTGTGAAAAAAGGTCGCGATGCAACTGCAGCAGGACATTCGGCGTCAGCGGTATGACGTCGTAACTCTCGTGGATGGTGGCGAGGACCTGGCGGTAGCCGGCAATCTCCTGCTCGCTCCGATTCCGCGGCGTTGTTTTTTCCATGACCAGAGCCTGGAGTCTCGGATTGGTCGTGACGATGCCCTCGATTCGGTTCGAGGCGTCTATGCTCTGAACCTTAGCGATCTCCACGAGCTTGTCCAGAATCTGGGGTCTCTGCTTCAGATGCAGCAGCTGACGCCCCTTGTGTTCGTGGATTTCAGCAACAGCCTGGAGCGTATTCCCTGACCACAGGTGGTCCGCAAGTTTTGTGTAATCAAAATGACGCAAAAGCCTATCACCCCCCCTTATCCGTAAATCATAGCCTATATTACGGACAAAGTCATTGCTTTACGGATTCAATACCCGTAAAACGTGATGCATTTACGGAAACATGTCCATAGAACTGCTTCCGATGACTACCCTCAGGGGTCCCATGCCAATCAGATTCCAGAATTGGACGACCTTTTATCCGAAGAGTTGCAAAAAAGGTTCACTACATGAACCCCGGTGCGGGACGGAAATATTTTTGGCTCAACTGAATAAATGTGATTGCTTTGAGCATGCCTGGTTTACGAAAATGTAGGGCGCATGGTTCACTACACTGGGGTATGCTTAGCAGAGGGTGTGTCGGGTATATGTTTATCAAGGTTCACAGACCCAAAAAGAATGAGGAAGGACTTATCGTCGGCGGCTCCGCCTATGTTGCTCAAAGCAGCTACGACAAAGGAGTTGAGTCTGGATATAGCCGGCAGACGATAATAGAGCGGCTGGGCCGAGTTGCCGAAATGTCTTCGGACAGGAAAAGTGGTCTGTTTTTGTCATGTTGATTGAGGAAGTGGTTGCAACCTCCTGCCCCGCGGTTCTTTCTTGATTTAGGCTATCAAAGCAGATTGTTCGACATACCAACTCCGCGCATATCGTTTATATTTTATTGCATCAACCAGATTCAAGGATTCCTTACGTGAGGCGAAAACAGCGATGCATTTACTTTCCAAATGCTGTCGGCTGGCCCTCCCGTACAGCGTTCGTTTGATTAGCTTGAACTTGTTGTTGCTTCCCTCAACCCACCCAGAATTCAAATCTGTTGTGACAGCATTGCTTACTGCCTGGAAATCCTGAGTAAGGCCGAGGCAGAAATTCCTCAGAAAAGAATTCTGATACTTTTCAACGAATGCATCTAAACCAGCTGCATTATCACCAAATATCATCTGATGAAAGTCCTGGGCAGCCTCCCGAATTTCTCGGGCTGCAGGGAAACGATTGCAGACAGGAGTCAGTGCATGGACTAGATCCGCTTTTTGGGAGAGTTTCTTTTCGTCGTGCGTCAGTAACCCATAGAACACTTCCATTCTGCTGAATCGTCTGACCCCGTCAGGCAAATCAGGTTCCTTTTTCTCCATCAGCTTGCCCGGATGCACCGTAGTTTTGCGCCTGGGAAAATGATTCATACTGATCGCCCTCATCCGGGAATGCAGCGTTCCCAGTGCATAATTGTAGCCCTGCGCACGGAGATAGCTGAGAATCGTGATGTCATCATGTCCGTCGGCCATCATTTTGTACATGATGGGGATGCACTCTTCTCCCACCCGGTTCTTTCTGGGTGCTTTCCTGGTGGGGTGGTCTAAAGCGTCAATTTCTGTTTGCTGCATGTTCGCATATTTCTTCACGGTTCCGTGTGAAATACCCATCTCCTTCGAAATCTGATTGAAGTTCATTCCATCTGCGTGAAATTCCTGTACCTGCTGAATAATCCGCTTTTTCTTTTGGCGGCTGGCCGCATCGGCTGCAGTTTGCTGCTTGGAAGGTGACTTGTGCCGTTGCGCGTCAATTGTGACCGGCGTTCCGTCAGAATCCAGCGGTGGGGAGGTATCATACTGGAGACCACTGACGTCGACTTTTCGCTCTCTGTACACGGGTTTCAGCAATTCTGGTGATACATCTGTTACCTCGTCATCCTCGAGAACAATCTGCTCAGGAACTTCGTTTTTGAAATGCGCAAGCAGATGCTCTGACATATTAGCGAACAGGTGGTATCTGTCTGCAGTCTGTGCGCACTGCGGCAGAACCTCAGATATTGCTTTGGCATAAGCACTCGCCCGGTCCCGGGCAACCCGCTCAACCCTCGGATGCTTTTCCAGCCATGCACGCAGTTCACTCCCGTCCCTTCCTTCCAGCAGTGCTAACATTGCGCCGTCACGTTTATCATAGATGGCCGTTGCGTACGAATGACCTTTTCGGATGGCTACATCGTCAACGCCTATCTCTGTAACTTCCGGTCTGTCACGGAACTCGACCTGGGACCAAAGTGCCTGGATCGCATCGTTGCTGATGCGCACGCCAACCATGCCGAGCACCTGACTTGCTCCTTCAGCGCTCAAATACAGCGAAACCGCAAGTATAAGTTCATTCAGTTTATCCGTGCGACGTTGCAGACTGTGGGCAAAGGGCAGCACCTCATTAAATGTCTTCACCATACAATCTGGATTCAGACACTTGTACTTGTATGCCCTCACGGCCAGATATGTCGTTTTCCCGCCATATGGGACATCCTGGATGAGGCGTTCGTAAGTGGAACTCCTCGCATTGCTTAAGGTTCCGCAATATGGGCACGCGCATGCATACGGTTTGGACTTCAGCCGAATGATAGTCTTGTCTGCATCCTCTTCCCACGCATATGGAAAATGGTCGGCACCCCAAATGAACTGGTTGATTGTCAGCTCTTCATACCTCGTACTGCGCATTGTAATGATCTCTTCTCTCTAAAATAGTTATATTACACAAATATCATATCGAATTTGATAGCCTAATTCAAGAAAGAACCTGCCCCGCAGAGGATTGCAACCAGCGGTTCAAAGCAGAGGGTTGCGGTGACCTCTGCAACAGTGGTTGTGGAGGGAGGGGGGTAAGGGGGAGGGGAA
>JAAUYQ010000006.1 GCA_014805015.1 Clostridia bacterium
ATGGTCCGGACCGGGGTGTCTGCACGATATCATAGACTTCTCCACAGGTCTCGACAAGTCCCTGGTTGACAATAACAGGCTGATTATTCTGCAGCCGGCTAAGCTGACGGATGCGCAGCTGCAGGAATGCACTTCCAGCCTGCGCCAGGTTTTTCAGTTTATCCGGGATGCCAAGGACAAGGCGAAAATCCGGACGCTGATAAACACCGACAAGAAGTTCAGAGCCATGCCGTATCAGGCGGTGCAGGTGCTCGAGCAGGTGACCCATACGAATATAAAGCTGCCGAAGAACTACAAGAAGGAGGAACCAGTAGACATGTGTCAGGCAATAGCAGAAATGATAGCCGATGGCCGGCAGGAGGCAGATAAGCGGGCGGATGCGGCAGAGCAGCGGGCGGATGCGGCAGAGCAGCGGGCGGATGCGGCAGAGCAGCGGGCAGATGCGGCAGTCAGCGAGCTGAAGCAAGTTGTGCGCAGCCTTGCAAGCAACGGGCACTCTACGGTAAGCGGTATCGCGAAGATGCTTGGCAAGACCGAAGCGCAGATCATCGAGTGGATCAGTTGAAGTGCGGACGTGGACACGACAGCTGCCCGATCTCTGGCTTTGTGGGGGAGGGAATGATGGCCAGATGTCAGGCGATAGCAGAACTGACAGCAGATGGCCGGCGGGTAGATGAGCGGACAGAATCCCTTCATGGTCTACTTTGGCATGATGCCCGGAGAGCTTCTGAAGTGCACTGTCTCCATGGTGGATCTTGAAGCGTGCATGATCGTTGGCAGCGGTCTGAAAACAAAGACCCGCAAGGCAGCACCCATCGTGTTCCCGCAGCTGCTGACTCCAATCGTTCAGAGCATGATCGAGAATGCCGGACCGAATGGGCAGCTCATAAACAGGGCCAAGCAGGGTTTCTATGGCGACTACGACTACAAAGAGGACCTCGATGCCTGCGGCATCAGATACCACAAGCCATATGCCTGTCGGAACACCACGGCCACAGCCCTGGCGCTTGGAAACGAGGTTGCTGCGCCGTCGGTCATCCAGAGGATCATGCGGCACGCGAACTTCTCCACCACGGAACGCTATATTACGGATGCGCAGAAGGGTGTGAACACGCTTCTGAAGCCTGTTTCGGGTCCTGCGACTGTGTGAGTAGTAGCGTGAGTAGTAGGATCGTATATCACCGTGTAGAGCGGTGCAGAGCGGGACAGTTGCGCCGTCCTGGAAGAATGAAAAGGGACCGCGTTTTTTGCGGTCCCTTCAGTGTTTTGGCGGAGAAGGAGGGATTTGAACCCTCGCGCCGATCACCTCAGCCTACTCCCTTAGCAGGGGAGCCCCTTCAGCCGTACTTGGGTACTTCTCCAGCTGAATTCAGTCAAATTGTGCCGTAGAAAAGGATAGCACAGAGATGCGGAGGAATCAAGATTGATTTTTTGCCGGATTGCCGGGGTCTGTTCGGGTCCATCTATAATAAGTGCCTGTCTGTCAGAAGAAGCGGCAGGCCAAAGCCCGGCACCTGGACCCAGGAGTGGAAAACATGGGAGAACTGCAGATAAAAAGGATCTATGAACAGGAAGACCCGAGCGATGGATACCGGATTCTGGTAGACCGCCTGTGGCCCCGCGGTATGTCTAAAGTCCGCGCGGACCTCGCGGACTGGGACAAGCAGGTCGCCCCGACAAGCGAGCTGCGCCGCCGTTTTCATGACGGGGAGCTCAGTTATGAAGAGTTTCGGGACGCATATGATAAAGAACTGGCGGACAATCCGGCCTATGACGAACTTGTGAAGCTGGTGGCCGGCAGACTCAGTGAAGGCAACGTCACTCTGCTGTTTGGGTCAAAGGACGAGACCGAAAACAATGCCGAGGTCCTCCTGGAACTTCTCAGGAAGTCGTTGGGCCGGCAGGCAGACTGAGGACGTGTGCCCGGGGCCGTACATGGCGCGTTGCAGCCCGCGGCAGACATAGGCGGCGCTATTAGATTGGAGGAGCAGCATGCTGCTGGATTTCAAACTGCGTAACTACAGATCGTTCCGGGATGAGACGGTCTTTTCAATGGAGCCTACTTCGCCGCAGCGCGACTTGCAGTCGACGCTGCTGACGAGTCCGGCAGGAAGCTGGAACTACCACGCAAATTCACTTGCGGTTATTTACGGCCCCAATGCAGCCGGAAAAACGAACCTGGTCACGGGACTGGAGGCGTTCCGAAACCTCGTTCTGCGCGGGCATATAAGGAACAGTGATCTGCCGCCGCGGAACATGCAGGGAGCTGCCGGCGCCCAGCTTGAGCTTATGCCCAATATGCACGCGCTCAAAGACCGCGTCACCGGCTTTGATATTGCTTTTGTCGACAATGGGATGCTTGTTGAATACGGGCTGGATTTTGATCTCGGCGGTTTTATGAATACCGGCTACGGCCGGCGGGTCTCGAGGGAATCGCTGCGCGTCAACGGCGCCCAGGTGTTCAGCCGGGGAACGGAAGGAACCACCTGGGGCGACCTGGAGGTCCTGAAAGAAAGAGTTCCGGTACCCATTAATCTCTCGCCGGACGAATACGCCCTCGTGGCGCGCATTGCGGCGAGCAGTGTCACGCCGGACGAACTGCTGCTTGCCAACGGCTTCCGTTCTGCCGTGTGGCCGGATCTGGCTGCAGCTATCCGCAGCTGGTTTCAGGACAAGCTGTTTGTGGCGCTCAGGATTGACGAGGTGCCGCTGCCAAAGACCGGCCTTGCTGAGGTGGAAGCCGGCGGCCGGGAAAGTGGTGCCTTCCGCTCAAGCGACGGCATCCGCTCCATCGCCGAGCAGCTCGGTCTTACGGCGCGGCAGCTGGGATTCCCGGTCCGGGATGGGGAGATGGTTGAGGAACTGTACACTCTGCTTGCCGATACGCTGCTCCAGGGCAAACCGGCCATGCTGCCGGCACAGGCGCTGGAATCCCGGGGCACCATCCGTCTCGCCCACATCATCCAGGCAGCAGCTGCCGTACTCGAAGCTGGCGGCATACTGGTGGCGGATGAGCTCGACGTTTCCGTACATCCGGCGGCGATGCGGGCGGTGATGAATCTGTTTCATGACGAGAAGATCAACCGCAGCCAGGCGCAGCTGGTCTTCACAACGCACAATCCGGCCTACCTGGACAGCAATCTGTGCCGCAGAGACGAGCTCCGCTTTGTGGAACGGCCGGACGACCTNGCCGGCAGCCGGCTGTGGTCGCTTGCGGACCTCGGGTCCCAGGCGGGTCAGGAGGGCGAAGACTACCTGCGCGAGTATCTGCAGGGCAGTTACGGTGCTGTCGGCGACCTTGACCTCAGCGGTGTGTTTGCAGCCCCGGAAGGTCAGTAGACAGCCGGTCTTTCGCAGCAGAAAAAGAGGGCGCGGAGCCGGTCCGCGCCCTTCGCTTATTCAGCAGGAGTACTCGGGAACACTGGCGAAGGCAGCGGCCGCGCCCACCTGTGATCGAGCGTGTTGTAGCGGTTGCGGGTTGGCCGCGGGGTCGGACTTACGCCCGGCTGCGGCAGGCCGCCTGGATTCAGGTAGTCCGGCAGAGCGCTTGGCTCGGCAGCGGCTTCCTGACCCGGGAGTGCACCCTCTCCAGCCGGCTGCCCCGAGTCCGGTTCGGTGCTTGGCTGAGCCGCGTAGGTCGGCACGGCCTGGGCGCCCTCTGTGCCTGTCTCGTAGATCAGGAAATTGCGGAAGTACGCGGCCTGGTTCGGAATCTCATTTTCGTCAAACGGACTGACGAGTCCGGCATCGCGTACGTTGGTGAGAAACGGTTTGCCTTCTTTCGATCCGTCCATCAGGGCCATGTATTTGGCCATNGCGTCCTTCGGATCAGATAAAGACCTTTCCCAGAGCTGCATGGCGACATCTGCCGAGGTGAGGTAGCTCACCGGATAGAAGGGCGAAGCGAAGATCTGCGGCGTGGTTACCCAGTCAGTGCGGGCGACAGCACTGCCCGCGCCGAGGTTGAAGCGGTTCCACTGCCGCTCGGAGACACCGCACAGGTTCTCAAAGGTCAGCTGCGAATCTTCNAGCGTATAGACTTCAGATTCAAATCCCGTCANGTAGCCCTGGTAGGGGAACAGTGAGTAAGCAGAAGCGAGTGCATTNTAGAGGAGCATATAGGCGTTCTCCTCGGAAAAGCACTCATCATATCTGTTCGCCGTCATGAGCTCNAGCGCCAGGGAGAAGATCTCCATTGTATCCAGGTCATTGAAACCGGCCTCCGGATCGACGGTATAGTTGAAGAANTGTCCGAATTCGTTGACNGTGCTGTTGAGACTCGACCAGGAACCGTCGAACGAGACCATCAGGAACGGGGCAGCGTAGTTGACAATGTAGGTTGCAAAGTCAGAGGTCGTTTTGTTTGGCCCGAGACCGAGGTCGTACAGTCCGTAGTCGCGCATGAACTGCANTGCCGATTCAAGCTGTGGATCGAGCCGCAGGAATATGCGGCGCAGATCCTCAAAAAGCTCATCCTGGCTTAAGCGGATGTCCACAGCGTAGATGCCGCGCTGCTGGATCTCCGGATAAATCGGGGAGAGGGAGGCAGCGATGCGGTCAAGCAGTGTCGAGACCTGGCCGGGCGTATAGTCCTTCTCGTCGACGGCATAGATAAACTCAATATAGTTATTGTAGCCGCAGGCGGCTGCGAGCTGATTCCGGGTGCGGACGAGATCAAGATATACAGAGCCGAGNGCCTCGGCGTTCTGGGCAATCCAGTTCTCTGTCATTTCATCCGAGGCACATTCCCCGAAGGTATACGTCTCACCGGAGATGGTCGCAGTATTCGTTGCGAGCTGCATGTTGTACTGGTTCACGAGCTGTGCCTGCTGCTGCAGAAGCGGCATCACNGTCTCGTACTGATAGAGCTCGCGGCTCGGCGTCAGTCCGGCAGCACGGCCGACGGCGGAACTGGCGAGCGCCTGGTTGAATCGCGTCATAGCCTGCTGGATCAGCGGTTTGTTGGAAGCGCAGTATGAATACTGTTCCCACCAGTATTCATCCGCATAGTTCATGCTGTTGTGGATCATGGAGAGCGTTTCGGCAGTACTGTAATTGTTGTAGATGTCCTGCACGCTGCCCATCATCGACAGAGCCTCCTCTTCGGTGGTGCTGTCGTTTATCTGACCNGCGATATCCGTGATCTGCTGCGCCATGATCTCTATTTCCGGACGGGTATAGACCATCTGCGCAAACGGCACGGTCTGCGGCGGAGCCTCGTAGGGCACAGCCACAAACGCCAGATCATCTGACGGGTTTTCTGTCGGCTGAGCACTGTGCTCGCCGGCAATGCTGTCCACCAGGCGNTGCACCGGACTGCAGCCGGCTAGCATCACGAGGGCGGCCAAGAGACACAGCATCCGAATAAGTCTACGTGTTCGCATATATCTTTCGCTCGATTCCAGAATCCGTCACCATACTGTGCGGCAGGTGCCGGCCGGGAGACCGGGCACTGTTCGCAGGCCGCATCTCAAGTGTATGCTGTAGAGATAATTGGCGCAATCCCGCGGAGCGCAGACTCTGCGCCAGAAAACCCCGCCTGGGGCGGGGCAGAACGAGGAGGATATACTGAGGATGAGAAGGAATCACGCCTTTTTCTGTGTGCTTTGCTGCCTGCTTGTGCTTGTCTGCAGTGCCTGCAGCAACGCTGCGCCGGCAGATANGCCGCCCGCAGATACGCCGGCCGGGCAGGCACAGGCACTGCCGTATGCGGCTGAATCCACTGAGCCGTCTGCGGCTGAATCCACTGAGCCGTCTGCGCTGCCGACACCGGAACCGACGCCGGAGCCAACGCCGCTGCTGAAGCAGGGCGTTACGGATGAGCGCGTTTCGGAGCTGCAGCGGCGGCTCTCTGAGCTTGGCTATCTCGGCGAAGGGAAGGACACAGGCTATTTTGGCAGCGAGACCGAGACTGCGGTGCGGCGCTTCCAGCGCTCTGCGACTCTCACTGACGACGGGATTGCCGGGGAGGAAACGCTCGCGGCGCTGTTTGCCGATGATGCTCCGGAGTACACCGGGCCGGCNGTCTCAGGGTCCCTCGCAGGNGTGCGGATCGGGCTTGATCCTGGCCACCAGGCCCGCGGCAACTCCGCCAGTGAACCCGTGGCCCCTGGGTCATCCGAGACGAAGGCCAAAGTGTCAAGCGGCACGCAGGGCGTTTCGTCCGGCGTGCCTGAATACAAAGTGAATCTCAGCGTCGGGCTGCGCCTGCGCAGNCTGCTTGAAGCCGCGGGAGCGGAAGTTGTCATGACGCGCGAGACAGACGATGTCGACATTTCCAACAGCGAACGGGCGCAGAAAATGAACGATGCCGGCGTGGATCTTGTGGTGCGGCTGCACTGCGACGGCGAAGATGATCCGTCCCGCAACGGTGCNTTCATTCTCATTCCCGCGGGGAGCTACACGACGGGTATTCAGGCAGAGAGCCGCTCCGCGGCCGAGGACGTGCTTGCTGCCTTCGTCGAGACGACCGGCGCGAAGAATCTCGGGCTCAGCGAGCGCAGCGATCAGACCGGCTTTAACTGGAGCACGGTTCCTGTTATCAACATAGAGATGGGACACATGTCCAATGCGGCCGAAGACGAGCGCCTCGCATCCGATGCGTACCAGCAGCTCTGCGCTGAGGGCATTGCCACCGGCCTCATCCGTCATTTTTCCTGAAGGTTCTCAAGCCGNTCCAGCAGCCAGTCCTGGTCGACCTGNGCAAACCCTTCCGGATCNAGGCCTTCCGGTTTTGCCGCGAGGACAGACTCATAGAGTTCGAGCGGCGTGTTGAACGGAATGCTGTTGCGGTCGGTGCGGATACCGCGCATCTGCAGGTGATCCTTCTGGACGCCCATGCAGACAATGTCCACAAAATCCTCCTTGGGATTCGCCTCTACCGTTTTGCGTTTCAGCAGCTCCACGGNCACATCATCAAAGCCGTTGCTGAGCAGCATGACCTTTTCGCGGAACTCCAGCAGAAACGGCGTCTCGCGCAGCGTGTAGTCAAGCGGGCCCGTGTAGAGCGGACTGCGGAACCCGGACGGCCGCATGCGGACGGCGAACCCCCGCTCGCGGTCCGTATAGAGCGTCGGACGCGGTACGACGACCGGTGCTCCGCAGCGGCCGCAGGCCGCGGTGTACGGCTGCATCTCCACCACCTGCCGGTAGGCATCCGGCCGGGAAGCGTCAAGGTGCAGACATTCATCGTCCACTTCTGCGTGCGCCCCGCAGAAATCACAGAAGTAGTCAGCCATCAGAATTCTCCGGCGGCGAGATCGTACGACATCATTGTGCGTCCCTCCAGGGTGCGGATCTCGAAAACGCCGTCCTCGTAGATCATACAGCTCGGCTCAAAGCCTTCTTTCGGCAGGGCGGCACTGCCCGGGTTGAGGCGCACGAAACGGCCGCGGCTCTCAATCACGGGAATATGCGTGTGTCCCTGCAGCAGGATATCCCGCCTGCCGAGATGCGGGCGCTTTTTCCCATGAAAAAGATGTCCGTGCGTCGTGAAGATCATCGAGCCCTGGTCGTACCAGACCATGTAGTCAGCCCCAATCGGGAAGTCGAGGACCACCTGGTCCACTTCACTGTCGCAGTTGCCGCGGACGGCAAGAATACTGTCCTTCATGCTGTTCAGGATTTCAGCCGTTTCCATCGGCGCGTAGTCCCGGGGCAGCGGGTTGCGGGGTCCGTGATAGAGAAGATCTCCGAGGAGGATCAGCCGGTCCGGCCGCTCCTCCTCAAAGATCTCCTTGATTTTCGCTGTGTAATAGGCCGATCCATGCAGATCGGAGGCAATCATCATTTTCATGCAACAGTCACGTGCCCGGCTGCGGGCACGGTCCCACCTTTCTTTCGGATTTATGGCCGGCACGGGCGGGGAGCTTAAGCCAGCTTCCTGTTTTGCTCTGCCCGGACTGCCGGTCGGCTGTTTAGTCAGCCGGCGGAAAGCCTACATATCAGTGTACAGCATTTTACAGCGGTATTGACAGCATCCAGGCAGGCTCATAAAATATGAGTAATTTGGTACAGATTGTGGGGGAGAAGGCTATGAAGATGTCAACAAAGGGCAGGTACAGCCTGCGGGCGGTCATCGATATTGCCTCGCATCCCCCGACGGAGGCCGTGTCGAGCCGCTGCATCGCCGAACATGCCCGCATGCCGGAAGGGTACCTTCTGCAGCTTCTCAGACGGCTCAAGGACGCGGGCATCGTCAAGAGTGTGCGCGGGGCGGGGGGCGGCTACGTCCTGGCCCGGCCGGCGGATGAGATCACAGTCGGCGAGGTGTTCGAGGCGGCGGGTGAGCCGGTGATGCCGGTCGAATGCAGGGGACTGGCCGGACGCGGCGAATGCTGGGCCGAGGAAGAGTGCCGGGCCAAGGTAGCCTGGCGGCGGCTCAACGAAGGGATCTCAGAGATTCTGAATGGAATGACCATTGCGTCGCTCTTTGAGCGGCCGGAGATTTAAGGAGCAGAAGATGGACAAGCTGATTTACCTGGACAATGCAGCNACAACGGCGGCCCGGCCGGAGGTGGTCGAGGCCATGCTGCCATATTTCAGCCAGGAATATGGGAATCCGTCCAGTCTGTATTCGCTCGCCAAAGACAGTCTGGCAGCGGAAACGCAGGCCAGAGAGACGATTGCCGAGAGTATCGGTGCGAAAACAAATGAGATTTACTTTACAGCCGGCGGCACGGAATCAGACAACTGGGCCATCAAGGCAGCGGCGGAAGCATACCAGGACAAAGGGAAACACATCATTACGACGAAGATAGAGCACCATGCTGTGCTGCATACCTGTGAATACCTGGAAAAGCATGGGTTTGAGATCACTTACGTGGGTGTCGACAGCGAAGGCTTCATCAAGATGGATGAGCTGCGCGCTGCGATCCGTCCTGATACCATCCTGATCAGCGTCATGTACGCGAACAATGAGATCGGCACGATCCAGCCCGTCCGGGAGATCGGCAAGCTCGCGCGCGAGCACGGCATACTCTTCCATACGGATGCTGTCCAGGCCTACTGCCAGATCCCGATCAACGTGGACGAGGATTATATTGATATGCTGAGCGCCAGCGCCCACAAGGTGTACGGCCCCAAGGGCATCGGCTTTCTGTATATCCGCAAGGGCGTCAAGATCCGCTCTTTCATTCATGGCGGTGACCAGGAGAGACGCCGCCGTGCGGGCACCGAGAACGTGCCGGGAATCGTCGGCTTTGCCAAGGCCGTCGAAGTGGCCATGGAGACGATGCCGGAGCGCGACCGCAAGGAAAAGGAACTGCGCAATTACCTGATTGACCGCGTGCTTGAGGAAGTCCCCTATGTGCGGCTCAACGGTCCGCGGGAGGATCGCCTGCCGGGCAATGCCAGCTTCTGCTTCAATTTTGTGGAAGGTGAATCGCTCCTGATGAGTCTCGACAGAAAAGGTATCTGCGTCTCCACCGGTTCGGCCTGCACGTCGTCTTCGCTTGAACCTTCGCACGTACTTTTGGCTATTGGGGTTCCAATTGAGATTGCCCACGGCTCGATCCGCGTGACGCTCAA
This sequence comes from Clostridia bacterium, assembly GCA_014805015.1. Taxonomy (GTDB): domain Bacteria; phylum Bacillota; class Clostridia; order Christensenellales; family Christensenellaceae; genus JAAUYQ01. The sequence continues at coordinate 9,529 of JAAUYQ010000006.1, forward strand.
CGAAAACAATACCAAGGAAGAAATGGATTATGTCGCCGACGCTATCAAGGAAGTGGTTGAGAATATACGCTCCCTCTCGCCGCTGTACGACGACTTTCTGGCGGAGCAGAAGAAGAAAGCAGAGTAGGAGAACAGATTATGTACAGCGATAAAGTTATAGATCACTTTGAGAACCCGCGTAATGTGGGTCAGCTCGAGAATCCGAGCGGTGTTGGTACGGTCGGCAACGCCAAATGCGGCGATATTATGCGTATCTACCTGGACATTGATGATGACGGCATCATCCAGGACGTGAAGTTCAAGACGTTCGGCTGCGGCGCGGCCGTGGCATCGAGCAGCATGGCGACCGAGATGGTGAAGGGCAAAACGGTGGATGAGGCCCTGAAGATCACCAACCGGGCAGTGATGGAAGCACTGCACGGCCTGCCGCCGGAAAAGATTCACTGTTCGCTTCTCGCCGAAGAGGCAATCCATGCGGCGCTATGGGATTATGCACAGAAGGAAGGCATCGAGATCGAGGGCCTGGAAAAGCCGAAAACAGACATTGGCGAGCACGAGCATGAGGAAGCTCCGGAAGAGGATTACTAAAGAGCGGTCCTTTGCGCAAAACAGATTTTGCCGCTAAAATAGGCTGATAACTGCATAAAAACGCAACGACACATGTAGCGCTTCGCGCGTAAATCTGATCACGGTACAGCGGTCATTTGATTTACGTCACGCGTCGTGCATGTGTCTTTTTTTGTCTGAAAGGAGAGAGCTATGCCAACCAATCAGCGGGAACGATTCCTGTTTGCAGCGATCACGGTGCTCATCACCGTGCACGCCTACGTCTTCTACAGCATCTTCATCTGCAATGGGGAGAGCCTCACAGAGTACGCCAGCATGATGTCCGCCCGGTCCGTACCCACTGTCGCCGAAGCGATCGCGGTGCTCGGCGGAATCTCTGTCTTTGGCACCACTGTTCCGGTATGGGGTGTCGTCATCCTGGAGTTCTGCTGCGCCCTGACCCTGGAAATGCTGCTCGGGCAGCCGTGCTCCGTGCGCCTGGCCATGAAGGTCTTTGATCCCCAAAAGACGCATCCGGTCCTGATGGAGACGGCCATCATCTGCGCCACGGTCGGGCTTATGTGCCCGGCGATGAGCCTCATCGCGGCTTTTCTGTACTTTCCGTATGCTGCGATGCCGCTCACGGCGGTCAATCTGCTGGTCAGCTGGGCGGAGCTGCTGTGTCTGAACTTTCCTTTCGCTTTCTTCACGCAGCTGTTCTTCATTCAGCCCCTGGTGCGGACCCTGTTCCGGCTGCTTACAAGGCGGCGCCCGGAAGCGGCCGAGGCGGTCTGAGAAACGGAATCTTCCCGTCCTGTGAACAAACTTTGAACATAGCGGCCGGCAGAGCTCAGCGGGCCGCCTTTTCGGCTGTATGAGCGTATTTTAACCGGCCCCGGGCCGCCAAGGGACCGCAGCTTTTCCCTGGGCCATCCAATGGAACAGCCGACCTCATTTCGCGTCTAAAGAAACGGACTGGTCCGTGCCGGGGTGCATGGACCGGCGGCAGGAACTGCCTGGTCCGGAAGCGGACAGTGCAGGCTGCGCGGACCTGGAAGATGCGCGCAGAATCCCGTGCGGGGAGAGGAACTGCCGCGGCAGACGGAGCGGGCGCGAATGGCGGCCGCAATCTGCCGGCAAAGAAGCGAATACCGGGGGAGCTTCAGGCTCCCTGCAGGAACGAAACCTACCGGAAGAGGAGTCCACACGGGAGTGGACGGAGGCCATGCGATAAGAAGGAGGGACGGCAATTCCTCCCCTGCCCGCGGGGCGGGAGTCTCCTTGCCGCGATTGGATGAACGATACGAAACAGGAATCTGGCCGGCGGACACAGAGTCGCTGGCGGCGTTTCACCGCAGCTGCGGTGCTGTGCGCATTGGCACTTTCTGTTGTGCTGACCGGCTGCAGCCAGGAGGCACCGGCTGAGACAGCTCCCTCTGTGGAGCCGCGGTCTGTGGAGACCCCGGCACCGGAAGCTTCGGAAGAAGCAACCGTGGCTCCGGCCACCACAGCTCCGAATGCGCAGGTCATGCTGCCGGAGATGGCCGAGCTCTATGCGGAAAACAATGAGATCATCGGCTGGATCGAGATCAAGGGCACAGAAGTGGACTATCCGGTGATGTACACGCCGGATGATGGTCAGTTCTACCTCTACCGCACCTTCGAGAAGGAAGAGGATCCGACCAAGGAAGGCTGCCTGTTCGTCGATGAGTTCTGCAAAGTGGATCCGCGCGACACGAACCTGCTGATTCACGGCCACAACATGAAGAACGGCACGATGTTCCATTCGCTTCTGAACTACCAGGACGAGGAATACTACCAGGAGCATCCGGTCATCACGTTCAATACGCTCTACGACGAAGAGCAGTATGAGATCGCCTATGTGTTCCGGAGCCAGGTATATAATCAGGACGATGATGTCTTCAAGTTCTACAAGTTCTACAACGCTGCGAACGAGGAAGAATACAAATACTACACGGACAACTGCAAGGAACTGGAGCTGTATTCGACCGGTGTGACGCCGGAGTACGATGATGATCTCATCACGCTGAACACCTGCGAGTACACTGTTGAGAACGGCCGCATGGTCGTGGTTGCCCGGAAGATCACAGAAGACCGGCCGGCCCAGAGCGAGTATGCAAGAGCGTGGCTCGAGAGCGGACAGGGCACGGCAGCGGAGCAGGATGCCGAGGAAGCCGAGGCCGCGGAGGCTGATGCGGCGGCAACTGCACTGACCGGCGACATTTCCGCCTGACGGTTTTCAATAAGGCAGATGGGGGCCCCGGAGATGCGGGGTCCTTTTTGTGTCCCGCGCGGCCGGGTGCCGGGCAGCCCGGAAACGTGGTAAGATCATGTGGGGAAGTGGAGGCAGCGTGAGCAGAGCAGACAGGATCTTCATAGAGAACTGCACAGAGATACTGGAGCAGGGCGAGTGGGACACCGGCCAGGATGTGCGGCCGCACTGGCAGGACGGCGCTCCGGCACATACCATCAGGCGCTTCGGCATCGTCAACCGCTATGACCTGGCGGAGGAATTTCCGCTGCTGACACTGCGGAAGACGAATCTTGGGGCAGCTGTCGACGAAATGCTGTGGATCTGGCAGCGCAAGAGCAGCAATATTCACGATCTGGGAAGCCATATCTGGGACGACTGGGCCGACAAGGACGGTTCGATCGGCAAGGCCTACGGCTATCAGCTCGGCGTGAAAAACCAGTACCCGGAAGGGGAATTCGACCAGGTGGACCGCGTTCTTTATGACCTGCGGCACAATCCGTATTCGCGCCGGATCCTGACAAGCATGTACAATCATGCAGACCTGCACGAAATGAACCTGTATCCCTGTGCCTACAGCGTCAACTTCCATGTCTCGCGCGGCCGGCTGAATGCCGTCCTGAACCAGCGCAGCCAGGACATGCTGACGGCCAACAACTGGAACGTCGCCCAGTATGCTGTGCTGGTAATGATGTTGGCGCAGGCATCTGACCTCAGACCGGGTGAGCTCGTGCATGTCATCGCCGATGCGCACATCTATGACCGGCATGTGCCCCTTGTGGAGGAGCTCATCCGCCGGGAGCCGCTCGCGGCGCCCGCTGTGACCCTCGACCGGTCAGTGAATGATTTTTACAGTTTTACTCCGGACAGCGTCTCGGTCGCGGACTACGAATACCATCCCTGGGATGTCCGCATTCCGGTGGCCGTCTAGAAAGAACATTCGGGAGGAATTTAGGCAGCATGCGAATGATCTGCGTAGTGGACAGCCGCTGGGGAGTGGGCCGGGAAGAGGCTCTGCTCTTCTACATTCCGGCGGATATGCGCTTCTTCAAGGAGACGACGACCGGCAACGTGGTTGTCATGGGTTCGAATACGCTCAGGAGCTTTCCGAGGCAGCAGCCGCTGAAGGACCGCGTCAACATCGTGCTCTCGGAAACAGAGATCGACACCCCCGGGGTGATCTGCTGCACCAGCATGGACGATCTGATGGAGGAGATCAGCAGGTACGATCCGGACTCGGTGTTCCTGATCGGCGGCGCTTCCATGTACGATCAGCTGATGGACTGCTGCACGGATGCCCTGATCACCAGGGTGGATGCAGTAGGCGATGCCGACCGGGAGATCCAGTCGCTCGACGACCGCGAGGGCTGGGAACTGGTGGAGGTTTCGGAGCCGATGGAAGACAATGGCTTCCGGTTCGTCTTCACCAGGTACGTGAATCACAACGTGCGCGAGAATCCGACTCCGCTTGATACGCTGATCGCGGAGGCAGAAGAGTCAGGTGTGCAGGCTGCTGTCGGCGTCATCGATGTAGACGGAAATGCCGAGGCTGTGGAAGTGACTGCCGAGGAAGCTGCAGTGGATCCGGAGAAGGAAGCAGCTGAGATTGCAGATCTTCTGGCGGCGGTCCAGGCTATGGGTCAGGCTGCCGGTGCGGACGCGATTGAAGTGAGCAGCGGCGGCGAGGATGACGACGAGACGGAAGAAGACAGCACCTGGTGAGAACAAACTGAGGGCCGCCTGCCGCTGCAGGCGGTTTCGTTGTGTCTGGAGGCTTTTTGTGGAGGAAACGTGGTCGCGCGAAGCGATGCTGGTCGGTTGGGATGGTGTTGAGAAACTGCGCAGGAGCCATGTCGCGGTCTTTGGTCTTGGCGGCGTCGGCTCCTGGGCGGCGGAAGCACTGGCGAGAGCCGGCATCGGCACGCTCTCGCTCATAGACAGTGACACTGTAGCGCGCTCGAACATCAACCGGCAGCTGGTAGCCCTTGAAGATACGGTCGGGGAGGGCAAGACGGAGGTGATGCGCAGCCGCATTGCGCAGATCTCCCCCGGCACGCAGGTGAGGACCTATCCGCTGTTCTTTGCGGCGGATAGTGCCGGGCAGATTGACTGGGACGGGATCGACTATATTGTGGACGCGATCGATACCGTCTCCGGCAAACTTGCCCTGATCGAGGAGGCGGAACGGCGGGGCATTCCCATCATCTCTTCAATGGGAGCAGGAAACAAGCTCGATCCGACGCGTTTTCGGGTGGCAGACATTTACGAGACGTCCGTGGATCCGCTGGCGCGCGTGATGCGCAGGGAGCTTCGGCAGCGCGGCATCCGCAGCCTCAAAGTGGTATTCAGCACAGAGGAACCGCTGCCGGTAAAGTTTGCGCCCGCAGATGCGCTGCCGGGCCGGAATCCTCCCGGGAGCATCTCTTTTGTGCCTCCGGCTGCAGGCTTCGCGGCCGCCGGCGCTGTTGTCCGGGACCTGCTTTCGCAGGGCAGTGCCTGAAAGGGGTGCCGGGCAGACCGCGCCGGAATTCTTTTCTTTTCTGACGGCCTGCCGCGAAGGAAGCACCTGAAGCTTTTAGCTCTGGTCTCCAATAGGAACGCTGCATATCGGGATGTACGTGAGTCGCCCCTGGACGCGTGTACTGTGGAACAGCACCAGCATATCCAGTATGCCGGAGCCGGCCGGCAGGGCCGGCAGCTCCCGTCCGGCGACGTCTGCCTTGCGCGCAAGCGTTATGTGCGGCCGCACGGGTTTGGGATCGAAACGGATATGACGCTGCCTGAGACCCGCGCGCAGGGCATCTGCCAGCGGCAGCAGGGCCTCGCCGTTTTTCAGACCGGCCCAAAGGATAGCATTTGCCGGCTTGCCGAACCAGCCGAGATTGGAGAGTTCGGCCGGCACAGCCGGAAAGGCGGCCGCCGTTTCAGAGAGAAACGGTCGCAGTCCCTGCGCGAGGCTGAGCGGCGCTTCGCCAATGAACGCGAGCGTCACATGGTAGTTGTCCTCTGTCACGTAGCGGCCGGGGATGGTCTCCTTCAGGCGGGAAGCGAAGAGCCCGAGGCTGCGCGAAAGCCGGCCCGGCAGCGGTACGGCGAGAAAAAGGCGCCCCTCGGTTCTGGGGGCGCGTCTTGGGTTTGCGGCAGGTGTCATGACAAGGCAGCCTTGTAGACACTTTCCACGTCGCTCTTCGTGACAGAACCCTCGTGAATCTTCCTGCCGTCGATGAAGTAGGTCGGAACGTACCAGTAATCAAGCGATTCAGCCAGCTTCGGCTCTTTCAGCTCATCAATGATCTCAAAGTGCACATCCTTATACTCGGGATGCTCTGCTTCGAGTTCGTGCATGTACTGTTTGGCCCGCGCACAGTGCGGGCAGCCTTCCTGAACCATCATGCGTACTTCTTTTGCCATTATAGAACTCCTTTGTCAGCGTTTTGGCTGCTGAATTTCTCCAGGCGTCCGGCCAGCCTGCGGAGGGCCGGGCGCGACTGCAGCCAGCGGAGCAGGGCTCCGACTCCTTTCTCCATGATCATCGTCAGGAACGGGAACAGCACTCCCATCGCGCCAATGAATACCCACTGCTGCCACACGAGCTCGGAGATGTCAAAGAACCATCCGAGGAAGTAGTAGCAGAGCACAAAAATGACGACGCAGGCGGCGACGATGAAGCCGCGCTGCAGCGTGAACGGCCGGCTCACTTTGATGACGACCAGCATGCCGATGATGGTCGTGGTCAGAATGGCCATCGTGGAGACCTGATCCGCCGTGCAGGGGAAGAAGGCCGAGAACAGCTCGACCAGATAAATACCCAGCACGACGCTGATGCCGCCCGGCAGGCTGCGCTGAAACACGTTGACGAGGAAATTGCCCTTGATCCTGGTGTTGTTGGGTTCGAGTGCCAGGAAAAAGGACGGGAACCCGATTGTCACAAAGCTGATCAGCGTGAGCTGCAGCGGCGAGAACGGATAACCGTCTGAGAGCAGCATCATCGAGGAAACCGCGACCAGGATTGCGTAGATGATCTTGGTCACAAACAGGGTGGCGACACGCTGGATATTGTTTACGACCTTGCGTCCCTCAGCCACGACTTCGGGCATGTGGGCAAAGTCGGAATCGAGGAGCACCAGTGTCGAGATATTCTTGGCGGCCTGGCTGCCGCTGGCCATCGCCACCGAGCAGTCTGCCTCGCGGAGCGCCTGCACGTCGTTGACGCCGTCGCCGGTCATGGCGACCGTATGCCCCTCTTTCTCGAGCGCCTGCACCATCTGCTTTTTCTGCTCCGGTGTGACGCGCCCGAAGATATTGTATTTGCGGACAGCCTTCCGGATGTCGTCCTCCGTTTTCAGGGTGGTCGCGTCAATGGCCCGGTCAGCACCGTGAATGCCGACTTTCCTCGCAACCTGCTGCACGGTGGCCTCGCTGTCCCCGGAAATGACCTTGAGGTCAACGCCCTGGTTGTAGAAATACTTCATCGTGGCTTCGGCATCGGGACGGATCTTGTCCGAGACCAGGATGAAGGCCAGCGGTTCGAGGCTGTCCGGCAGACTGTCGCCTTCTGTAACCTGCGGCGAGTGTGCGAGCACCAGCACGCGGTTGCCTTCTGCGGCGAGAGCCCGCGACTGTGAGGCCAGGGCTTCGTTCTTGTCCTTGGGAAAGACAAATTCGAAAGCGCCGATCACGTAGGTGCCCTGCCCGTCATAGGAGGCGCCGCTGAACTTGCGGGCCGAGGAGAAGGGAATCACGTGATGGATGCCAGGGTCCTGCTCGCTGCCGAAATGATCCCGCAGGGCGAGCATCGTCGAATTCTGGTCGATAAAAGCGCCGCCCAGCTTCTTCATGATGCCCTCAATGTCGGTGTTTTCCCTGATCGGAACGGTGCCGGCAACGTGCATCTTTCCTTCGGTGATCGTGCCGGTCTTGTCAAGGCAGAGCACGTCGACGCGCGCCAGCGTCTCAATGCAGTACAGATTCTGCACCAGGGTTTTCTTGTAGGCCAGGATGACGGCGCTCGTGGCGAGCGACATGCTGGTCAGCAGAAACAGCCCTTCGGGTATCATGCCGATCATCGCCGCCACGGTGTGCAGAATATTGCTGTTGAGGCTGAGATCGTCGATAAAAGCCTGCCGCCAGAACATCAGCACTCCGATCGGAATGACGATAATGCTGACAATGCGGAGAATGCCGTTTACCGCGTCCTGCAGTTCGCTTCTGTGCTTCTTCTCCTGCTTGATGCTGCTGGAGATGCGGTTTGCATAGCTCTCTGCACCCACCTTGTCAACGTGGGCGTAGGCGGCGCCTGAGACCACGTAGCTGCCGGAATGCAGCCGGTCGCCCGGGCCCTTGGTGATCGTGTCCGATTCACCGGTGATCATGGCCTCATTGACCTCCACCTGACCGTGCACGACGTCAGCGTCGGCCACGATCTGGTTGCCGCTGCGCACCAGCAGAATGTCATCGACGACCACGTCGCTCTGCGGAATCTTCAGCTCCTGGCCGTCGCGGATAACCGTTGCATCGGCGGCGACCACTAGCGAGAGCTTGTCGAGGGTCTTTTTTGAGGCAATTTCCTGCGAGATACCGATCGCCAGGTTGGCGATAATGAGGAGCATGAAGGCGGCGTCCTTGTACTGCCCGGTAAGGCAGACAAGTACCGCCAGGATGACATTGAGTATATTGAAAAAAGTGAACAGGTTGTCCCGTATAATGCGCCAGTAACTCTTGGTCTGCACCGTCCGGAAAGCGTTCGTCTGTCCCGCTTCCTGCCGCTCTCTTACCTGCGCCCCGGTAAGCCCTGTCTGGTAGTCCGCGCCAGACTGCCGGGTGTGCTCCTGCTGCTGTTCTGACATCCGCGTCCTCCTTATATACATCTTAACAGAAAACCAAGGTCGCTTAATATCCTAAAACTGAGATAGTAGTACAACGAAATCAACGAAATCAAGTATCCATAAGCAGCGAGAGAAATCTTCGGTCACGTCTTGTTGTCTGCGGACTCCAGCGATGCTTACGAATGGCGTCTGAAACTTCAATATCTTCGTACGCATCAAACCACTCGAGGATACCGAGAAAAGAAGTCTTTTTGAGCTAAAGCAGGAGGTCGCGATCGAGCTTCCATTCAGCAGTGGTCAGATCCGGATCGTCCAGCCGAGCTTCGAGCATTTTTCTGACCTGACAGATTCGAACCCGAAGAAAGTCCGCATAACACAAGGCTACAAACTGAACAAGCATTCGTCCCATCAGTGTATCGGCGTCCCAGACACGCGGCCGGTCTCCGTCCATTTCCTCCTTGTCGAGCTTGAGGAACTCTTCGATTCTCTCGCGGCGGCGATACTTCCGCAAAGCAGCAAAGCCGTCCTTCTTATGGCTGGCTACGATGACGAACGTGCCATAAAAGCGGCAAGCATTCTGACATGCCTCCTTGTTCCATTCAATGCGCTCCAGCCTCCCATTCTTGTCGTATTCCAGCACAAAGAATTTCTGGGCATCCTTCGCGGCTTTGGGCTTCATCTCGTCGAGCGGAATCCCCTTTTCAAGATCACGTTTCAGATCGAGAAGCCGCTCGATGAAGCTGATATCAATCTGCTCCTTCTGAACCGGATCATGACAGACGTGAAGATACAGGGCCCTTGTGAACTCCTCTGTATCGCCAGCTTTCAGCCCCTCTTTTGTACTGACATACTTGCGCTGATACGAGAAAGTATGCTTGATCGTAGTGGTGGCAACATATACACCACGGTTCTCATCGCCCAGATGTTCCGGATCACGGATTGAACCGAGCACATCCAATACTGCTTCTTTCATCCAGGATGTGGTCGGCTTGGCAAGAGTGATGAAGTCCAGATGCGCCTTACACATCTCCATAACGTTTGCGTCGCTCCAATATCCGTTGTCCGTCACGATCTGTGGACTTCGCAGTCCAAGTGTCTCCATCTGTCTCAGCAATACAAGAAGACCGGTGACGTCCCGCAAATCACCAGGCTGCTTGCCGAACGCGATGGGCTGACGCGTCTCTGCAGCATAAATCGTGGTGAACTTGATAGTCTGCAGACCGTCGCCCGCTTTGTTGTAGTCGTATCGCGCTTCAGCCGGATGCTCCGACCATGTACTGACCGTCGTGCTGTCAAACGCAATCAGCGGTTTTGACTCCAGCTGCAGGGCACGCGTCCGAAAGAAACTCTGCCGGGCTGTTTCGTCGAATCCAAGTGCACGAAACAGCGCATAACAGGTCGATTCACTAAGCCCTTCCGCGTAAGGAATAGGGTGGGTTAGCTGCCAGGTACTGAACCGAGGTACAGTGGCACCACCTGTAGTCACAAGAAAACGGGCCAAAGAGATTGTTTTGAGGGCGTTTTCCCGGTCCATGACAAGCATGAGACCCTCATCAACACCCGAAGTCCGCCCCGCCACGCCAGAATCTCAGTAAGTGTGCGGTGTGTTCGTGCTGCGGTGACGGCGGTACATTGCTGTACCTCCGTTGGCTGCTTCTTTGGTCGCGTCGGGATCAGCTCGCTCGTACCAGCGAGAATCTTCCCTTTCAAATGATTGCTGAGGCACTCCGTCTTCTTGGTCTCTGGATTGTATTTATAAGTCCGCTCATATACGTAAACATCTCCATTCTTTTGTTTTACACGGTACAGTCCAGTCTTCTCGGTGTCTCTAAATTTGCGTCCCACAGTTCAGCGGTCTCCAGTGCTTGCAATCGTTAAACCAAATAAAATACTGCAACGATATTTTCTCACACTTACATCCGCCTAGCAGGGCCGTTCTCTGGAATGTTATGGCCCAGTTACCGCATTTTGTTGAACTATTATCTTGGATTCAGGGTTTCATAGTGCAGGGGTTATAGTCTGCCGCTGAATCAAGAATTGCCTGCCGGATGATTTCTGCTGTTTTCATGTCATGCCTCCGTGTCATGTGGCCCGCCGAAACTTATTCTTTCCTGTTCCGGTCTGCTTGCCTGTTACATACCAGTGCTGAAAGACTGCGGATGCGGCGGAAAGCTTGCGAAGCGCGCAGCCGGATCTGCGGCTGATCAGCAGTGGTATGATCTGGCGGGTAGCGCTGGCGCCTTTCGTCTGTTTTCAGGCGATTTCCTTATGCAGACATGGGCTCCATTCCGGCCCCCCCGACAGGGCGTCTGTTGCGCAAGGGGCGCAGCAACGATATATTAGCCATATAGGAGAGAAAGATTGGCCCGTAGGGAGGAGACAATATGGAAAGATTCAAAATTCAGTTTACGGATGCCCAGTTTGACGATCTTCATTCCCGCCTCGATTCCACACGGCTGGCACCGTGCAGTCAGGACTCCTACGCACACGGTATCAGCATCGAACTGCTGCAAACTCTGCTTGAAGAGTGGCGCCGCTATGACTGGGCCCCAAAACAGGACGACTTGAACAGGTGGGATCAGTATTTGTGTGATTTCGACGGGCAGCAGGTGCACTTCTTCCACATCCCATCGGAGCGGGCAGATGCGCCGACAGTCCTGTTGTGCCATGGGTGGCCGGACAGTTTTTTGCGGTACGCGAAACTCTTCGGAGAAATGCAGGACTACAACCTCATCGTCCCATCGCTGCCTGGATTTGCGTTTTCCACGCCGCCGCCATCCGGGTACGCCAACAACGCAGAAGTCAGCAAAGTCTGGTTTCGCCTCGTGCATGACGTGCTTGGATACAGACACTTCTTTGTCTCCGGGGGCGACATGGGGCGCGGTGTTGCCAGCTACATGACGGCAGACCATCCCGAGGCTGTTTTGGGCCTACACCTCACGGATGTGGGCTTGGTCAGCGATCTTATTTCCCGTCCAGACCAGGAATTGAACGAAGAGGAACTTACGTATAAGCGGGATGCACAGAGGTGGCTTCGTCTGGAAGGAGCATACATCAATATACAGTCCACGAAGCCACAAACACTGGCCTTTTCTCTTGCAGACTCTCCGGCAGGACTTGCTGCGTGGTGGGGCGAAAAGTATCATGCCTGGAGCGACTGGGAGTACTTTCAGCTGCAGGACCTTCTGGATGCTCTCACGCTCACCTGGATGACCAACACAGGTGCCACGTGTATCCGGATGTATCACGGCAACAGCTTTGACCTGCCGCCGCTGCGCCCGAGTGACATCAAAGCACCGGTGGGAATCGCTGCCTTCCCCAAAGATGTTCTGCCGGCCCCGCAGTCCTGGATTGAGAAAAACTATCCGGTCATACGTTTTGACAAAATGGACTTTGGCGGGCATTTTACTGCGCTCGAAAATCCGGAAGGCTTCGCACAGAGCCTGACAGCATTCATTGGCGACGTGCTGCAGTAGGAAGCTTTATCCGCGTTGCGGTGGACGGGATCGCGCGCGTTCGAATCAATCAAGTCGGCTGCTCCTGTTCCGGACCGGCTGTCTCTCAAGACAATCATGGCGCTGGGAATAATTGGTCGTTGTTCAGCTCTGTGTGGCCCACCGATGTCGGCATATCACAGCGACAGAGAATTCACACTCCTGCTCCTGCGGTGGATCCCGACTGTGTGCCTCGCTTCCAGCAGCGCCGCTGTCACCTGCACAACGCCGGCCTCTGACGTTGCCCTCAGGGCCGCATCCACCTCCCGGCTGAGAAGGAGCTTTGGGATTACAGTAGTATCGTTAGCCGCGATCCGTGCATCAGCCGTGGAGCAGTCGAGAAGGTACAGCACATGGCTTACAACCGGGCTGTTTGCGCCTGCAGTACGCAAATATGTGCCGCCTGGGAGGACCAGGCTCTTCCGGTGTGCCCACGGTTCCTGCTGGGGTGCGCCCCGAATCGCAATGGTTCCCCGCTTCGTGTCAAGCCAGAACCAGTCCGGACCGGTGTGCAAGCCGCTCACCTCACTTGATACCCGGCCAAGCGCCGGCAGGAGATCCCGCCCTATACCGGATCGAAAAGCTGCGGGAGCGGCGGCTTCATGCGTGATGTGAGCAGACTGCGGAATGCGCGCAGCTCATCCTCGCTCATGCTGATCGGATGCGGAATGCCAACGGGGCTGTTCGTGAGTGCGTACAGTCTGCCAGCTGCACGGCGGAGCCTGCCGGCCTTGAGCATGAAGGGCACGCCGTCCTGCACGAAAACCGTACCGTGAAAAAAGACGGATAAGAGGGACGCGCAGTAGCTTGCCCAGCTTCTGTCTGAAGGACATGTACAACCAAGCTTCGTCCCAGACCGCAGGCACCGGGAGCTGCGCAGTCTGATTGTCCGGCAGTCAACATATGTGAAGACCAAGACAGCGAAAGCAAATCGTCTGCAGAAATTTTGTCGGCCATAAACACGCAGCTGCCGAATGTCGCGCGTAACATTGCCGGGAAAAGTGCGCAGCGTCTGATCCAGGAAACAATTGAGAATGGGCCGCCATCTGCAGATCGAATCCGTGAAATGCAGGAGGCAAAGATCATGTCGCGGTGGCTTAAGGCTGCACTGGAGGAGATCAGCGCAGCCCTTGACGGCGCAATCTGTGATGAAATGCGCTTTTTACCAATATAAGCCGAGAAGGCCCCCACCTCAGGCGCCGAAGGCGGCAGGTGGGGGATGAATCGGCCCAAAATGGACTACGAGACAGAAATTAGCTGACATCGGAGCCTACGGACCG
>JAAUYQ010000007.1 GCA_014805015.1 Clostridia bacterium
ACAGAGCGCAGTACTCGCGCCCTGAGAGAATCAGCTTCATTGCGAGCAGGCCGGCAAAAAGATCCTTCTGCCCGGCGCGGGCTTTGCCTTCTTTATTCACAAGCCCAAGGTCATGATGTACGCTCATCACCGGCAGGAAGATGTTCTTCAGCCGGAATGTATAGACCGGATTGTTGTGCGCGCAGGTGTTGCGCAGGTGGACAAGCACCAGCAGCACGTAGGTGAGATTCTTGGAGCGCAGGTTGGGAAACTCCGAGCAGATGACGTCGCGCAGGTGCGGCTGGGCGCACCAGTACAGCCGCTCGAGCTGGCCGAAGGTCAGCGCGTGCATGATGATCCACAGCGGCACTTCCTCGTAGTGAGTACGGTAGTGGCCGAGGTACTCCTGGTCCGATTCCTCGCGGGCGAGATCGCGCATCGTGTCGAGCAGCTCACGGACCTCCCGGGCCCGCTGCTCCGTGGAACGGTCGTAGTTGTTCGGGTTCAGATAATCCTGCTCACTGTCTCCGTAGAGCTGAATAAAATGGTAGCCGAACAGGCTTTTGAGATGACGCTCACAGGAAAGCAGGTAGCGCAGCAGCGTCGAGCTCAGGGCAACATCAAAGCGGTACAGGGCACGGATGTCCTGGAATGTGACACCGTCCAGATACTTTCCGTCCTTGCCTCGGAAGGGCTCCTTATAACCGTTGATGAGAGCGAAATAGCTGATGTGCTTGAGGGTTTCTATGGCTTCCTGCCGGTCCGGTACCTCCAGGCCCTTTTCGCGGACCAGATTGTCAAGCTGCTGGGAATATGTGAGAAACTGTTTTTTCATGTCGGCCTCCTTGACGGGCAGAGTGGAAACGCTGCCGCCATCGCGGCCCGTATCTGCTGCCCGTTTTGACGGTTTACGTGCCCGCGAAGTTTCGCTCGGGCGCGCAAAGCGTATACCGCAGGCTCGAATCCGGGCATGAAAAAGGGACCCCGCTGCTTCCGGAGTCCCACATTGCTGCCTTCCAGGAGGCAGACCGAAGCGCGTGCCTATGCAGCCGCGTCTATAGAGTCAAGCCAGGCGTCCACTTCGCTGGGGTCTGGATTCGAGGAGAAGCGGTGCGATCCCAGCCAGCTGCCGCCCGAAGCGGCCTGCGCCAGCTGATCGGCGCTGCTGCCGACCCCGGAGCTAGCCGAGGTGCAGAAGCACCAGCAGTCCTTGCCGTCAAAACTGTTGGCGGCCACAAAGGAGGAAACCGGCCAGGCGGCCATGCCCCACCAGATCGGGTAACCGATAAAGACCCGGTCGTATTCTTCCCAGCCGGGGACGCTGTCATTTGCCAGCGGCACATTCCGGAGGGCCGGATCCTGGTGCTCGCGTGAGACGCGGCTTTCCGGGTCATTGTAATTGAGATCTGCGGCCGTGTACGGTTCGGCGGGTTCAATCTCAAAGAGGTCGGCGTCTGTCGCTTCGGCAATCAGCTCGGCGGCGCGCCTCGTGCTGCCGGTAGCAGAGAAGTACACGACCAGTGTGCGGCCCTCCTGCGGAGCGTCCGGATAGGGCGCGGCCGGTTCCGGCTTTTTCGCGTCCCGCACGTATCCGGCCAGAACGACCAGGTCAGCGATGTCAATCGCACCGTTCCCCGTAAGATCACCGGCCAGCTTCTGGAGACTTGTGGCTTCCCAGCCGGCCAGAATCTGTGCGGCGGCCACCAGCTGGGCGATGTTGAAGGCCCCGGACCCCGTGATGTCGCCCATAAGGACAAACGTCTGCAGAGATTCCGTGCTGCGGATCAGATTACCGGTAGCAGCCAGGTGAGCTGCGGCAAGCTCGCTCTGCGTCTCCGCCTCCAGCAGCACGATCGGAGGTGCAGCCCCGGTTTCGCCAAGGAACATCTGGGCTACGTTGCCGCAGAAGACGGGCCTGCCGTCTGTGCTCAGCGTGAAAGGCACACTTTCCGGAGCGGCCAGGCCGGCGGCCGGAAGCACGCAGACAGCCAGCATTACGAGAGTCAGGATGAGCGCGGTTTTTTGCATCAGAAACTCCTTTCCAGGCGCCTTGCGGCGCCGCGTCAAAAGACTGCCAGGCGCTTTTTACATTGTATGCCGAAGAACGCTTTTCTGCCTGCGGATGATGACAAACCGGGTGGTGTGGTATCCTGTAAGCGCCGTGAAGGGACGGGACCGCTAAGGCAGCCGTCCGGCAGCTAGGAGGACCAGCGATTATTATGAGTGCGAACGAGAAAATCTACCGTATCGGGGGCGTGGCCTACGATTACTATTCGAAGCTCAACGAGACGATCATGCAGCAGTACATTGACTCGCATGTGCTTGCGGAGCTGACGGCCTGGAAGAGCAACTTCGTGGCGCCGGCGAATGCGAAGAATGCCCTGTATACGGTCCGGGACTGGAGCGTGCGCGAAGTGAAACGCTGTCCGTACTGCGGATCCCGTGACCTGGAACGTGAGCCAAGTGCCCAGTCACATGGGGATGCTTTTGAGCAGTTCAACAAGCAGCGCACGGACGATATTTCGCATCAGGCGGACAGCAGCAATGCGTTTCTGTTCAGCCGCTGCCGTGACTGCGGCCACATCTTCTACACATCCCCTGTCGATCTGCAGAATCGCGATCTGCGTATTCTGGCGGTGAAGAAAGAGTTTGCGGAAGAGCTCAAGCGGTATGGAGAGCCAACGCTCAAAGATGCCTTCTGGGCCTGGGACGTGCCGGTCATCCCCTGGGCAGTAGCGGAGATCTGCCGTCATCACGGTCTGCTGGCCGGCGAAAAGCCGCGCATTATGCGCAGCGGCCGTATTGTTGACGACGAGATATATATGGTAGGGGACGATGAATACGCTTTCAATTCGGAAGACAACATCCGCCGCAAGCAGACCTACATAAAGTCGCAGTGTCAGCTTGACGTGACGCAGTACAAAGAGAAACTGGCCGCCGAGGCCGGCGTGCCCAATCCAATCTACCGGCTCACAGACTGGATCAACTGGCCGGATCCGGCGTCCCGCGAGATGGTTGCGGCTATTGACGGAACAGAACTCAGTGAGGCCTACGTCCAGGAGATGCAGGAAGTGTACGGCAAGAGCATTCTGCGCTACATGAAGATGTATGTCGTGGATCCGGTCTTCGCAGAGCTTCTGCGTGAGCACGATGAGCCGGTCCTGATCGACGTGAACGGCGGGCTGTGCCTGTGGGCGGACCTCGAGTATCCGGAGGCTGCCATGCGTGCGAGTATGAGCCGGACGTGTTTTGCGGCCGACGTGCTGGCAGGGCAGTGACACAGCTCGACCTTTTCAGTGCCGGAGCGGAAAAGCGGGCACCTCTCGCCGACCGCATGCGGCCGCATTCGCTGGACACGTTTCTTGGGCAGGAGCATATCGTCGGCGAAGGTTCGCTCCTGCGCCGGGCAATTCTGACTGATAAGCTGGGGTCGTGTATCTTCTGGGGACCACCGGGCGTCGGCAAAAGTACGCTGGCGGAAATCATCGCAAGCACAACCGGCAGCGATTTCTACAAGCTCAATGCGGTCACAAGCGGCGTCAAGGATGTTCGCAGCGTAATCGAGAGCGCCGAGGATGCTCTTAAGATGTATGGCCGCGAAAGCTTTCTGCTCCTCGATGAGTGTCATCGCTGGAGCAAGTCGCAGTCGGACAGTATTCTGCCGGCGATGGAAAAAGGGATCATCAAGCTGATTGGCTCCACGACAGAGAATCCGGTTGCTGCCATGACCAGCGCTATTGTGTCACGCTGCCGGCTTTTTGAATTTTACCCGCTCAGTGAGCAGAATATCCGCACGGCTCTTGCGCGTGCTGTCAAAGATCCCGAGAACGGCTACGGCCATCATCAGCTGCTGGTCACAGACGAGGCTGCGGCTCTCTGGGCGAGTCGCGCCAACGGTGACGTCCGCACTGCGCTCAATGCGCTTGAACTGGCGGTCCTGTCGACGCCGCCCGAGGAAGACGGCACAGTGCGCGTGGATCTCACCATTGCCGAACAGTCGATTCAGCAGCGGGCTATGCGGCTCGACGACAACGAGTACTACGACATGCTCTCCGCGTTCTGTAAATCGCTGCGGGGCTCGGACAGCGACGCGGCACTTTTCTGGTATTTCAGCCTCATTGAGGCTGGAGCGGATCCCCGCGTACCGGTCCGCCGTATGATCGCCCATGCCTCAGAGGATGTGGGACTGGCCAATCCGTCTGTACTGAATCAGTGTGTGGCCGCGATGCAGGCTCTCAATTTCAACGGACTGCCGGAAGCGAACCTGAACATCTGTCAGGCGATCATCTATTTATGCGAATCGCCGAAAAGCAACAGTGTCGTGGTCGCCATGAACAAGGCGGCCCAGGCCGTGCGAGAGGCCCGCCGGCAGGACGTGCCTGCTTATCTGCAGGACGGCAATTTTGATCGGGCCAGGCACAATCCGCGGAGCAGCGAGTATAAATACGCGCACGACTACCCGCGACACTATGTGGAGCAGCAGTATCTGCCTGACGAGTACAGAGAGGCTGTGTTTTACAGCCCAGGACATCTTGGATACGAACAGAAGATCCACGCCTACCGGCAGTTTATCGGCCGCGAGAAAGCGGGCACGGAGGGAAAAGCAGACGGAGCAGAAACAGGAAGCAAAGAGGGAAGTGCAGCTCACAGAGACGCTGCGCCGGGAGAGGACGCTCAGTGATGAGGGATTCCGATACCTGATTGAGTCAGAAACGGCCGGAGCACCGCTTGCCGAGGCGGCGGATGCGGTCCGCCGGCATGTGTACGGGACAGACGTCTACATCCGCGGGCTGATCGAGCTCACAAACTACTGCCGCAACAACTGCTATTACTGCGGCATCCGTGCCGGCAACACCGCTCTTGAGCGGTACCGGCTCACGAAGGACGACATCCTCGCCTGCAGCCGTGAGGGCTATGCGCTCGGGTTCCGGACTTTCGTTCTTCAGGGCGGTGAGGATCCCAGGCTGACGGATGCATTCCTGACGGATGTCGTCCGCTCGCTTAAGGCAGAGCATCCGGACTGTGCTGTCACGCTGTCTGTAGGGGAACGCTCTGCGGAAAGCTACAGCCGCCTGCGCGAAGCGGGAGCTGACCGCTATCTGCTCCGGCACGAGACGGCGACGGACGAGCACTACCGCCGGCTGCATCCGGATTCCATGTCTCTGCAGAACCGCAAAACGTGTCTGTGGGAGCTCAAGCGGCTCGGGTTCCAGGTCGGATCCGGGTTCATGGTTGGGTCGCCGTGGCAGACAACCGACAATCTGATTGCTGATCTGCGGTTCCTTGAGCAGCTTCAGCCCGACATGATCGGGATAGGCCCGTTTCTGCATCATGCGGACACGCCGTTTGCGGGTTTTCCGGACGGAGATTTTGAGCGTACAGTGCGGCTCATTTCTATCCTGCGTCTCATGTTTCCCTATGCCCTGATTCCAGCGACTACCGCGCTCGGCACCATCCGTCCGGACGGCCGTGAGCGCGGACTGGCGGCGGGCGCCAACGTCGTCATGCCGAATCTTTCGCCGTCCGATGTTCGCCGTCTTTACACATTGTACGACAATAAGATTGCTACAGGAGCCGAGGGCTCCGAAGGTCTCGGCAGTCTGCGCCGCCGGATCGCGGACGCAGGTTACAGAGTCGTCACAGATGTCGGCAACGCCCGGCGGACTGCAGATTGCACCTAGCCAAAAAAGGCCGCCAAAGGCGGCCGACCTGGTGCCGGAATCAGGATCCGCGGACCAGTGCGTCCACTTGCGCCACATCCATTTTTAGCGCCTCGGCTGCGTCCGCAGCTTTCAGGCTGCCGTTGCGAACAAGTGCAATAAGAGCGTCCTGCACTGCTGCCTGATTGCTGTCTGCGAGCATTTCCTGTGCCATTTCGCGGGCCATCGGCGCAGCCATTTCGCGGGCTATCTGTGGGGCCATCTCGCGAGCTATCTGAGGTGCCATTTCGCGAGCTATCTGAGGTGCCATTTCACGTGCTATCTGAGGTGCCATTTCGCGAGCTATCTGAGGTGCCATTTCACGTGCCATTTGAGGTGCCAGTACCTCTTCCGCGAGCTTCCTGCCAGCCTCCTGCGTAGCTTCCTGGAACCATGTGCTCATGCTCTCTACCTCCGTCCTGATTGATGATGTAGTCTGAAGACCAAACTCGTCCTCGAGAATTTTCAGCTTTTCTTCCATTGTTTTGCTGGAACGAAGCAGAATACTCAGTAGCCGGACCAGACTTCCGGGTTCTGCCATGTCTGGATCGCCAAGATTAACGACAAATGTTGCCGGTGCTTTCCTCCGGTGATTCTCTGCACCGGACACTGTTTCGCCCAGAATGCTGTACTGCTTGTAGGTCAACTTTACCCCCACCTAACGCGGTGCGTTTGATGTGGGGGCTTGCGACTGCCCGACAGTGCGAGCGGCGTAATTTGGCATCCGTGCCGGCCTCCTGCCTTTGCCGAAATCGGCTGTGCCGCATTCCCTGGCAGCGTGGCGTCGCATCGCGGGACGGCTGACAACCCGCCCCCTGCAGACAGGCATGCCTGCCTGCAACCTGTTTATGCCTTCAAAACGGAATCCGCTCCTTTGGCGTACAGGTTGATTGCTCCGATCCTGTCATCGTTGGATTGGTACCCGCATTTCCGGCACCGGAACGTGTGCTTCGGTTTGTTGCGGTTACCGCGCTCCGTATGACCGCACACAGGACACTGCTGGCTGGTATTGCGGGGATCGACCGTCATGACGGCAGACCCCGCCATCAGGGCTTTGTACGTGATCTTCTGACGGAGATCGTAAAAGGCCCAGCTGACCATGACATAGCGGTGCTTGTGATGCGCCTTCTCTGTCGTGCTGCGGATACCCGTAAGGTCTTCCAGGACAAACAGGGTGTCGGAGGGATATGACGATACGAGTGTCTTCGATACACAATGGTTTACATCCTGCATCCAGCGGTTCTCTCGCTGCCCTATTCTCTTCAGGCGCCGTCTGGCAGATGGGGTTCCCCGTTTTTGGAGGTCCCGTCTGAGAATCTTGAACTGAACGCGCTTGTCTTTGAGGGCGCGTCCGGGAAAGAATACAGTGCGACCGTCGCTGCCAAAGGCAGTAACGGTAAAGTTGATGCCGAGGTCACAGCCGACAATGGCAGCCGGGTTCTTCTGATCACAGTCCGGAACCTCAAATGTTACCGGGATGTGCAGGAACCACAGGTCTTTTTTGCGATTCTTCTTGTGGACAATCTGCGCCGTACCAAATCTGAAGACCTTGGAATCGAAGAATCGCTCCATACCTTTGGTATTAAACGGCATTTTCTGCCTGCCGCTGATGGAGCCGACCGAAACGCAGCCCTTCGGGAAGCTGTANTCCCGGCCCTGCACGAGGTCTGCGCAGGGAACNCNNAACNCTATCTGTGTCCAGGGATGGTTGTTTGATTCAAGNCTCTTATAGCGGGCAGCAACAGTCTTCAGAACNGACTGTGCCATTTGNGAGCCNAGNCCGAACTCAGAACGCAGTTCNCCGTAGAACTGTGTATGCAGCGCATAATAGTCGGTTTCGCTGACATTGTAGACGAACTCAGAGACGTAATTGCAGGCCGCCTGGTAAGCCCTCATGGTCTGATCCAGAATCGCTGCCTGCTGTTCGTCTGGGTATATTCTGATTTTTGCTGTTATTGTCAGCTGCACTGCCTGAGCCTCCTCTGCTGTTACTATATGAACCGAGGACCCTGCCCAGCTGACGCAAATCCAGCAGAACAGAGACGCCGCTACCCGGGACTTTGTGCCGGCGGCACTCTTTGCTCTGGAAGAGGACAAGCCCCGGATTGGGACGCAGCTTAAGTGCCCATAACGGCAAAAGGCTCCTCAATATGGAAGAGCCTGCCTGAACAAGAGAGGCTGTATTTGCGAAAGCTGCTGCGCGCTGTCGTCCTGCAAAGGCTATCTGCTCGTCGCAGTCGACGCACCTGCGCCGTCACTGCGTATCCGCCGCCCGCAGCGCGGTCAGTGTGACGTTATTCTTCGCGCTCCAGACCTCACGAACATCTGAAAAGCCAGCCTCCTCAAGACGTTTCATTTCAGAAGGAACGGTCGCGGGAAGATCCATATGCACGTGCCTGACATCTGGATTGGCTTCCTCCAAGGCCTTTCTCTCGCTGAGAAGCCGCTTCTCCTCAGCTGCAAGCTCCTCGGGCGTGCCCTCCGTCAGCATGTAGTCATTCTCAATATAGATGCCGCCAGGCTTCAGGGCCTCGTAGAAGCGCGGATAAAGCCTGCGCTTCTCGTCCGGCGTCCAGTGATGCAGCGACATGGAAGTAATCACGGCGTCATAGGGTTCGCCGCCAAAATCGGCTGTGAAATAGTCGCCAGGCGTCACGGTAATTTTGCGACCTGCAAAGCGCTCTTCCAGCTTGCCGAGCATATTTTCCGAGATATCTACCACGGTCACCTGCGCGTCCGGGAAACGGTTAAAGACGGCTTCAAGTTCAAGTCCGGTGCCGGCACCAATATCCAGGATACGGCCCGTGCCCGCCGGCAGGTGCTCAGCAAGGGTTGCCTTGCCTTCCATACCGTGATCAACACGCGACAGGTGCATCGATTCATATTCCGGGGCTACCCGGTCAAAAAAGGTCGCTATTTCTTCTGTTTCCACGTTCTCTCCTCTTCCTGTCATAGCCACGGCAATTGACTGCTGGATGCCTCAGGCACCCTGTTTTTCCGCGTAATCTGCCAGGTTCTCGATCGCCAGGTTAATGCGCCGCATCGTTTCTTCCGGTCCAAGCAGCACTGCGGTCTCAATGCCGCCGCCCGGCGTCACGGCTGTATTGGTCAGTGCAATCCGGAGCGGATAGAGCAGCTGCCCGTTCTTGATGCCGAGCTGCTCCACGAGTTTCATCATGGCATCGTGAACATACGGCACAGTGAATTCGGCAAGACCTTCGAGGACCGGCCTCGCAGCGCGCAAGTAGCCAAGAGCACCCTCGGGCGTCACCTTCATCTTCTTATGGCGGTAAAGCTCGGGGTCAAATTCCGGAAGCCTGGAGATAAAAGCTGTTTTCTCCGGAATCTGATCGAGCGTCTCCAGACGCGGCTGAATCATGTCGGCAAGCAGCGCAAGGTCATAGGTATCCGGATCATCAAGACTGCTCTCAAAATAGGGCCTTGCCAGGGCAATAAACTCCTCCTTCGGCAGCCGGCGGATATATTCGCCGTTCATCCAGCGCAGCTTGTCTTCATCGAAGATGGCTGGCGAGCGGCTCACTGATGAGAGATCAAACTGCTCAGCCAGCTCATCCAGGCTCAGGATCTCCTCATCCGGCGGCGCCCAGCCAAGGAGCGCAATGTAGTTCACAATAGCCTGCGGCAGATAGCCGCGGCCGGCAAAGTCCTGGTAGGAGGCATCGCCGTGCCGCTTGGAAAGTTTGTTCTGCTTGTCCCGCATCACCGGCGGCAGATGAATATACTGAGGCTTCTCCCAGCCGAGCGCATCGTAGAGCAGATTATACTTCGGCGTGCTCGAGAGATATTCCTGGCCGCGGATCACATGGGTGATCCCCATCAGATGATCATCAACCACATTGGCCAGATTGTAGGTCGGATAGCCGTCGGACTTCAGCAGCACGTTGTCTTCCATGTCCGCATTCGGGACGCTGACTTCCCCGTAGATCAGATCATTGTAGGAAGTCGCGCCCTCCGTGGGCACGTTCTGCCGGATGACATACGGCATGCCCGCCTCCAGGTTGTCCCTGACCTCTTCCGGAGAAAGCTTCGCGCAGCACTTATCATACTTAAACTGCTCTCCCTTGGCCCGGGCCTCCTCGCGCAGGGCATCAAGACGCTCCGGGGTGCAGAAACAGTAGTAGGCAGCACCTTTCTCGACCAGTTCCTCTGCGTATTTGCGGTACAGATCCTTGCGTTCCGACTGCACGTAGGGACCACTTGGGCCGCCGATATCCGGTCCCTCATCGTATTGAAGCCCGGCAGCCTTGAGCGTATCGTAGATAACCTGGGCCGCATCCTCAACCAGACGGACACGGTCCGTGTCCTCGAGCCGCAGGATAAAATCCCCGCCGTTCTGTCTGGCAAACAGATATGCGTATAGCGCCGTCCGGAGGCCGCCGATATGCAGCTGCCCTGTCGGACTGGGCGCGAATCTTGTTCTGACTTTCATGTATTTGCGCTCCTCTATTCCTGCGGGATTCCGCTGGGACCTTCCCGGGTCTTAAGCTGCCGGCGGCTTATAGCTGTCTTTCAGCCCGACGACCTTGTTGAAAACCAGGCTGTCCGGCGAAGAGAGGACACTGTCCTGGACAAAGTATCCCTGCCGCATGAACTGCAGCCTGGCCCCTGGATCCAGGTGGCGGATTTCCGGCTCGACCATAACCCCGTTCAGTTCGCGCTTCGATTCGGGGTTGAGATCCTTCTCGCCCAGCTCGTTTTCTGTAAACAGGGCGTCGTAGATACGGACGCGGGCCGGGACTGCGTGCTCCTGGTCCACCCAGTGCAGCGTGCCTTTGACCTTGCGGTCGGCGCCCGGCATGCCGCTTTTTGAATCCGGATCATATGTGCACAGGATCTCGGTGATCCGGCCGTCCGCATCCTTTATGATATCCTCACATTTTATAATGTAGGCGTTTTTCAGGCGGACCTCGCCGCCCTTGTAGAGCCGGAAATACTTCTTGTTCGGCCGTTCCTCGCGGAAGTCCTCCCGCTCAATATACAGGTGCTTCGAGAACGGCATCTCGTGGGTGCGGCCGCTGCCCGGCAGGTTTTCTGCCTCCATCATCTCGGTCTGACCATCTGGATAGTTCGTAATCGTCAGCTTCACCGGATCAAGGACGGCCATCAGGCGGTCCGCATGTTCATTGAGATCGCTGCGGACGCAGTGCTCAAGCAGACGGATGTCCACCTCGCTCACGGCCTTGGCCACACCGATGCGCTCGCAGAAATCCCGCACGGCCTCCGGCGTATAGCCGCGGCGGCGGATCCCGGAGATCGTCGGCATGCGCGGATCGTCCCAGCCTTCGACCACGCCGTCATCCACCAGTTTTTTGAGGTAGCGCTTGCTCATGACTGTATTGCTGAGGTTGAGACGGGCGAACTCATACTGATGCGGCGGCTGCCCGACGCCGGCATGCTCCACTACCCAGTCGTAGAGCGGCCGGTGATCCTCAAATTCCATCGTGCACAGGGAATGGGTGATGCCTTCCGCTGCATCCTCGAGAGGATGCGCAAAGTCATACATCGGATAGATGACCCAGTCGGAACCGGTGCGGTGGTGTTCGGCATGCACGATCCGGTAGATCGCCGGGTCACGCATGTTGAGGTTGGGACTTGCCATGTCAATCTTGGCCCGCAGGACGCGGGAACCGTCCGGGAACTCGCCGTTCTTCATGCGCTCAAAGAGCTCCAGGTTTTCTTCGGGCGTACGGCTGCGGTAGGGCGATTCGCGTCCGGGTTCGGTCAGGGTGCCGCGGTACTCGCGCATCTGCTCCGGCGTCAGGTCGTCCACATAGGCAAGGCCATTACGGATCAGATCAACGGCCCGCTCATACATGTACTGGAAATAATCGCTGCCGTAGCATTCCCTCTCCCAGCGGTAGCCGAGCCATTCAATGTCGCGTTTGATCGCATCAATATATTCGGTGTCTTCCTTCACCGGGTTCGTGTCGTCAAAGCGCAGGTTGCAGCTGCCGCCGTACTTTTCCGCCAGTCCGAAATCGACACTGATGGCCTTCGCATGTCCAAGGTGCAGGTACCCGTTCGGCTCCGGCGGAAACCGGGTCACCACGCGCTGCGTGCGTCCGGATTCGAGATCCCCGTCGATAATTTCCTCGATGAAGTTTCTGGATGTCTTCTCTTCCACGCCGTCCTCCTATTTATGGTACGTTTCGCCGCGGGCAATCTTAAAGGCACGGTAGATCTGCTCAAGCAGCACAATCCGGAACAGATGATGCGGCATCGTCATGTCTGAAAGCGACAGGGTCATGTCCGAACGTGCCCTGACTGCATCTGCCAGGCCGGTCGAGCCGCCGATCACAAAGCACAGACTGCGGCCTTCCGCGCACATTCTGTCCACAAACGCCGCAAAACGCTCCGAGGTCATCCGCTGTCCGCGCGGATCCAGGCAGACAACAAAGCCGTCAAGCCGGCTCAGAATGCGCTGCGCCTCCACTTCGCGGGCTGCCTGCTCTGCCTTTGGTCCGGTTCCCTTCGGAGCTTCCTCCCGCAGCTGCACAATCTCGAGTGAACAGTACCGGCCAAGAAGTCTCGAATAGTCCTGCTCTGCCGCTTCGAGGTACGTTTTTTTCAGCTTGCCGACGCAGACAATTCGGATCTTCATCAACTCGTGGCAAGGAGACTCCCGCCTCTACAGGCGGGGGAGGAATTGCCGCCTGCCTCCTTTGTCAAAGCAGTCTCCACCCTCCGGTATGAACGACCTTCTGTACTTTGGAAATGGCCACACTCCTGCCGTCTTCCAGAAGCACACGGCTTCCGCCGCAGTGTGCGCCGTGAACTGTATGGCGCTTGCCACTGATCCATACAGAATCTCCGGGCCGGTAGGGACTGCGTGATCTGCGTATGCTGCGCCGCCCCCGGCTTACGGTAACTCTGCCGTTCCTCCGCCGCTTCTCTGCTCGGCGGGCACGAAATGTCCGCTCGTTCTTTTCGCCTTTTCGCGGCTCGCTTCTGTTTGTT
>JAAUYQ010000008.1 GCA_014805015.1 Clostridia bacterium
AATGGCGGTCCATTCGCTGCCGGCCGGCCGGCCCGATTCAGATCTGGACAAAACCGTTGTTATTTTATCACGCAGAGGGATCTGGAGGGAAAGGGTAAGCCGATCTGCTGGTACCAGACCGCGCAGAAAGACGATCCGGAACAAATCATGCCGAAGTCTTCTGAATTTCTGTTTGTAAATGGGAGGATCCGTGACCGATCTACAGCCTTGGGCAGGATCATTGCAGATCTTCAGGAGCCGGACCCAGACCTCATACAGACGGAGGCATTGCGCCGTCGGATGAAGATGTTAAAGAACTCGGAAGATGGGAGGAAAAATATAGGAGATCTATTGGAAGAATATGTGAATGAGATGAATGCCGAAGCAGCAACCCAGGCAAACCTGCGGTTGCTGTATAGCAATAGCAGATCGAAAGAAAATGACGCTAAAAGAGGCAGCTGAAATGTCCGTGGATGCATTCGCGGCAGCCATGAAGGCATATAAAGCGTCTCAGAAAAGCTGATCTGGAACTGGCAGCGTACGCTGCGATAACCAAGGTGCGGCAGCAAGAGTTCGACGGGCAGTATCCGAGGATTCATTCAGAAATCAGCTTGCCAGAAAAAGTCGAATCCGCTGATGGAGCGGCTTTTTGAGACCCAGAATCCTGCTGTTCCCATCTTGCCTGCTGAGACAGATGTGCAGCAGCTTTTCGCCCGGCATGACTGTCTTCACTGCATTCGCTCGTATGTGAAGTACCGGGCCCGCATATTGCGGGCTGTCTTTTTGCCCATCGTGTTTGCTGCTTGGAATCCCTTAGCGGATCAGCAGCCGGAACTGTGTGCGGCGCAGCATTTCGCGGCATCCGGCAGCGCTGTTCCGGAGGCGGTCTGCACAAGGAAGATACAGTACTGCCTGCTTGCCCGGCTTTCGGCAGCTGCGCCAGGTGCAGGCAGGGGAAGCGTCCGGGAAAGGACGGCGGGGAGGTTCGGCAGAGTATGATCTGGCAGGCAGTGCAGGATGCGCCGGGACAAGATATAATATATAGCGAAGTGTCTGGGGCGGATCGGGGAAAATGCAGGCACGACATACCTGGGAAAATTTACGATATGGAAAACAGTATTATCTGCCGCCGCTGCGGCCGCGAACTGACAGAGCAGGACATCTCGCTCGGATTCTGTCCGGTATGCGGCGAACCGGTGCACCTGGAGGCGGAAGCAGAACCTGCGGAGCCCCCGGAAGCGGAAACCGCTGCGCCGGAGCAGGAGCAAAGCGCGGGAGAGCGGATTTTTTGGCGCCTGGAAGGGGACTTCGCTGTCTGCCCGCTCTGCGAGGCAAGCTACGATGCCGCAGCGCTGCCGGAGCAGTGTGAGCGGTGCGGGGTTCTGCCCGAACATACCGGTGATATCTGGGTTCTGCCACAGCCGGAGGCCGCGGTGCTGCTGGTCCATGCGGCGAGCGGTCAGGAGATTCTGCCTGCCGACGGACTCAGGCTCGGACGCCACCATACGGACTGTCTGCGTGACGACATGTACGTCTCGCGGCTGCACGCGGTGCTGCTGGTCCGGGACGGCGAAGTCATGGTGCGGGACGAGGGCAGTTCAAACGGCACTTTCGTCAATGGCAGCCGGCTCGAGGCCGGGAAAGAGCATCCGCTCAGCGCCGGAGACAGTCTGGCTTTGGATGAGCAGATTTTTCTCGTGCAGGCTGCGAAAGAGACGGCGGACAAGGAGACAGCAAAGTGAACATTCACCGGATCTACTACCCAGTGATGGCGCTCGGACCTGGAGAACGCATTGGTATCTGGACGCGCGGCTGCCGTCGCCGCTGTCCGGGCTGCATGAGCCCGGAACTCTGGGAAAAGGCCCCGGACAAGGAAATCCCTATGGCGGAACTGAAGAAAAGACTGCAGGAAATGCTGGACGAATGCTTCGTGGAAGGTGTCACCATCTCCGGGGGTGAGCCGCTTGAGCAGGAAGCGGAACTGATGGAGCTTCTGGAATTCCTGCGGGCGAGAGGCGTCCGGGACATTCTGCTCTACACCGGCCTCACCCGCAAGCAGCTTGGAGCGCGTGCCCGGAAGCTTACCAAGTATGCTACGGTTGTCTGCGGCCCGTATATAAGGGAAGAAGACGACGGCCGGGCGCTCCGCGGCAGCAGCAATCAGGAGTTCCTCTTCCGCAGTCCGGAGATGCAGGAGCAGTATGAACCCTGGACATACGGACCGCGGCTGGTGCAGCCAGTAGATGAGGATGACGAAATGTTTCTCGTTGGGCTGGTGGATCCGGACGCGGGAGAGCGCGTCCTTTCTGGTGAGTAAGATCAGTCTGTCAAAGGCTGGAGGCGAGCAGCAGCCTGCACAGATTGTGGGCGCGGTACGCAGACTTTTGCGGCAGCATGGTTTCTGTGCTTTTGGATCCCGGGAGCAGACTGAAGCATTTCTGCGACGGCAGTTCCCAGGCTGGGAGCAGGATGTGGCGGCCTGCACAGCTGTGCTGTACCTGCCGCGCTACCTGGACTGCCTCAAGGCTCTCACCTTTGACGGCCAGACGGGGGAGCAGACCCTGCAGTACTGGGCATATTTTGAGCGCTGCATTGAGGCGTCGGACGGAGATACCGACCGGATGCGGAGCATAAACCGGCTCTTTCTGCTTGGATGAGCCAGACTCTCAGGCGACAGATATATGGCGACAAAAGACGAAACGGCAAAACGGCTCCAGGCCGTAGATAAGCTGCGAATGCGGCTCGAGCGCCAGGTGACGTCAGGCGGCACAGTGCATCTGCACTGTCCCAGTTGCGGCACTGCACTTGTCGTGCGTCCGGATCAGAAATGCGCCCTGTGTTTCGGCTGCGGGCAGGCGGCGGATCTGCCGCAGGCCATGCGGGACGCATACGCGCGTGCCGCACGCAGCGGCACCGAAAGCTACGACCAGCTTCTGTCGCTTGGGACAAGTCAGCTTGAAGCCGGATCATACAAGCCTGCTCTCGAAACGTTTACCCAATGCGCGGCCGCAGATCCCAGGAGCGGGGAGGCCTGGCGCGGACTGCTGCTGGCGAGCACCGAAGAATGGAAGCGGGAAATGGAACCGCCAAAGGAGATTTTTGAGCGGGCACATGCGCTTCTGCGGCCTCTTGAAGCAGAAAAACTGCAGCGGCAGTGGGGAGTCTACACGACGTATCTTGAGAGCCGGGAGAGGCTGCGTCGTCGCGGCGAACGGGTGCGGCAGGAGAAAGCAGATCATGCAGAGCACGAGGCGCAGCGGGAAAAGCGGCGGCCGGCTGCGCGTGCTGTCGCCCGGGCCCTCATCATTACCGCCTGCATTGCCGGATGCGTCTGCCTGCTGTTCACTGGTACGAGTTTCTTCTTTATTATAGGAGCCTGGATCCTTTCTTCTCTTGGTCGTGAGCGTGGAGGCCGCGGCGAGTGAGCGCCGGCGGCGAGACCCTCAGACGCCGGGCGGACGAGACCACGCTTCGCCGAAGCGTGCAGGAAACGCTGCGGCGCGAAGAGCGGACGGCCGGCTCGGGCATTCCGGGCTTCTTTGGCTGTTTTGCCGGCAGCCGCCGTGAGCAGCTTACGGTGACCGGGCACCTCGCCCGCGGCGGTGAGGGGGACGTCTATCTCTGCCGCGGGCGGGACGGCTTCCTGGCGGTCAAGGTGCTCGGGCAGGAGGCAGATATTGAGGTTCTGCGGGCACTGGAACGCAGTCAGGACAGCCTGCGGGACGCACCGCTGGTGCCGCTTCTGTATGTCGGTTCCATGCGGGAGCTTCCAGGTCAGGTTGCGGATACACGTCCCTATCTGGTGAGTCCGTACTATGCACGCGGAGATCTTACCCACATTGCCAACCGGCAGCGGATCAACCCATCTGTGCAAAGCGGCAGCAGCGGGGAGATCCTTGCAGATCCGGCGCGAACGGATGTGCCGGAATTCACCCGGCTTACACGGCAGCTCCATGAAGCGGTAAAGATCCTGCACAGCGGCCGTCTGATGGAAGGCAGCAGTATTGTGCACCGGGATATCCGTCCGCAGAACGTTCTGGTGGATGCGGACGGCAGCTACCGGCTCGGAGACTACGGACTCTCTTCTGTCCTCGACAGCACGCTCGCGGTCAAGCTCACCCGGCGCTTCGGCCTTTCACACGGCTATTCGCCTCCGGAAGCCTATGCCTCAGAGCGGCTTCGCCAGCAGGTCTCGCGCAAATATGATTACTTTTCTCTCGGTATGACGCTGCTTTATGCAGCCCTCGGCGGTCCCCGCTACCGAATTGCGCCGGAAGGCCGCACGCCAGAGGAAGGGGAAATCAGTGCGGCGGACTTCTACGAGATTATTGCACTGTCAAACGTGCAGATCCCGCAGTCTTTGCCGGAGCGGATCCGGCGGCTGATCCGCGGCCTCACGCTGGCTTCCCCTGAGCACCGCTGGGGTGAGGCGGAAGTGGACAGCTGGCTGGCGGGGGGCAGTCCGGCCCTGCACCGTCCGTCCATTGTGCGCGGCAGCGGTATTTCTGTGCGCGTGCAGGGCACGGAATACAGCGGTGACGAGGAAGTGGCCGGCGCTATACTGAAAGACTGGGACTTCTTCCGCGCGCTCGTCTCTTCCGGTGAGCTCGCCTTCAGCTGGCATGACCCGGATCTTGCCGCGCGTCACGCTGTGGAAGAAGCGGTCTCGCAGAGCCGCAGCATGGATCCCGAGACCGGCCTCAGGGAAATTGTGCGCCGTATCCGTCCGGACCTTGGTCATATCTTTTATGGCCGCAGCTACCCGACGGACGAAGCGCTCGGCCGGGCGATGATGCAGGCGGATCCCACGGAAACGGAGCTTTTCGCAGCGTATCTGGCCTGCGGCGGTCTACGGGCAGCCGGCGGTGTTCTGCCGGACAGAGCGCAGACGGAAGCTGTGCGGACGCTCGAATCATACGCTGCCATAGAGCCGCAGGCGGCTGTCGATTACATGGGACGGCTCCTCACCGGGACGCCGCTTCCGAAGCTCAGGATACCGCTGTCTGGCGGAGACGCGTTCATATGCAGCCTGGATGAGCTGACAGAGGAAGTGGCGGATCTCACGACCGGAATGCTGCGCAGCTACATTGCGCTCTCAAGTGCGCCCATGCCGGACCTGACCCCGGTACCCGGTTTATACGGATCGAGGCAGGATCTGTGTGTGGTGCAGCCGGACGGCTCGGTGATTGCAGATCCGGCGCCGCTGAGTGCCCCAATGCCGGTTCCGGAACGTCTGGCCGATATTCTCCGCTATGTAACCGGCGGCCGCACAGTGCATTCTGTCTCCGATCTGGAACCACGGCTCTTCGTGACGATGCACGCAGAAGGCTGGATACGCGAAGGGGCGGATCTGCAGAGCGGGTCAGCTGGCGGACATTTCCGTTTTACGCTGCCCGAGATAACGGTGCTGCTGAGCATTTTTCCGGACTTCCGGGAACGGCACCGTCTCGATGCCAGTTTCCGGGAATACTTTGGGCACGTTCGCCGGCTGCTGGACCGCTGCGCGGACCTGGTGCTGCCGCGGGCTGGCGGAGCCGGCGGCGGACCGGTGGGTGCCGCGAGACAGGATGCCAAGGAAGCCATAGCAGAATTTGAGCGCACGGAGCGCTGGACAGATCTGGTGCGGGCAGCAGATACGGCTGCCCGGTCGCTGGCGACCGTCTCGTCCCTGGCACCGGCGGTGCACGCGGCGGCGGTGCGGCTGGCATGCACCTTCGATGTCGTTTTTGCCGGCACCGACAGCGCTTTGCACGCGGAGTTTGACCGGGCTGTGCAGGGCTGCCGCAGTCCCGAGCGGAACCCGGGAGCGCTTGCCCGCCTGACGGCAGCCATGGACCGGCTGGCAGAAAAAGCGAAACAGCAGCTGTCGCAGAACCTCGGGCGGTACGCCCTGTCTCCGGAAATGCAGTTTATCCGGGACCTGAGCCGCCAAAAGCCGGAAGCAGTGGATTTTGTGGTGCCGGACACGCTCAACGCCGATCAGTATTACGCGGAGCTCAGACGCTGGGCCGCGGGACGGATGGGAAAGGATAGTCGATGAGTTCATACGTAATTCTGGATGTGGGAGAGCTGGCAGATCTGCTGATAGAGGTGTGGTCAGCAAGTTCCCGGCGCCGGGACGGCCGCAGGCCGCAGAGCGCGGAGGATCTGCGCCGCGAGAAAGCGCGCCTGGATGCTGAGGAGCGGCAGGTGCACGAAGAGGAGCGCCAGCTTGAGCAGCGCTACCGGGACGCCTTCGCTGCCATCGAGGCCCGTTATCCGCAGGCCGAAGCCAGGACGCAGGCAGATGAGGTGGCGCAGCTCGAGTACCGGCGCAGCGAACTGCAGATGATGACAAGGACGCTGCTGACGGAAACCGAGTCCCTCGGCACGGCCTTTCTGGCAAACTTCGGCAACTATCATGCCGCACCGGCCCTGTACCGGGAGGTGGCTTCTCTCAAACAGGAGATTCAGCAGGCGGGCAGCGAGATTCTGCAGGACGGCAGTCTGCTTACGGAATATGATGCCGAAGCGAGATTTGAGGTGCTGGAGAATGCTGTGCGGGAACTGGAGCGCAGCTATGATGCCTTAATGGGTCTGTTTGCGCAGCATGCTGCTCTTCGCGAGGAAGCGCAGCAGAAGAGTGAGCGGCTCGCGGGACTGCTCGGGCAGCTTGCGGGCGGCATGCGCCGGGCTGCTGAGCGCGTGCAGGTGCTGCCCAAAACGCTGCCGGGAGCAGCGGCGGAAGCCCAGGCGGTCCGCTATGCCCTCGATACGGTCCACCATTATCTGCTCGGACCGCAGAGTCAGCTGCTGAGCGCAGNGCAGCGCGACGAGGTGGCCAGGCTGTATGAGCTGACGTCGTCCGGCAGTCCGCTTGCGGAGATTGCCTCGCGAAGCGGCCGCGACCTTATGAGCCGCAATGAGCAGTTCCGGGCTGCCAAAAAGCGCAGCCTGGACCGCACGATCTACGAAAACAGCTGTGCTCTGGCTGAAGCGCAGGAGCGGTATCTCACGATGTACGAGACGGTGCACGGCAGTCTTGAAGGTATCCGGGATGCCGCGAAAGAGGCCGGCGGCAGCATAGAGCGGCAGCTTGAGATTCTGCGGACCGAGGAAGAGAGACTCGCTCGCCGCTACCGCCAGATTCTGCGGCAACAGCTCCTCGAGGACACGCTCAGGCGTGCGCTGTCCCGCAGCCGGCCAGGCATGCAGGTAAAGGTGCTCGGCAGCACGGGCACTGGTGCGGGTAACCGCCGTATGCTCTATCAGATCGGTGCGGACGGCACTGCCATGGAAGTGTATACCGATGCGCGCGGCCAGGTTCTGATTGAAGCCGGCGGTATCGTGGAGAAAACTGGTCCGGCCACCGAGGCGCAGCAGGAGACCATGAAGAAAAACCTGCATTATTTCTGCAGCCACGAACTGCCGGACATCCTGGAATCCTTTGAACGTGAACTGCAGGCCGACGACCTTGCTTCCAGCGTGAAGCTCAGACGTGAACCGAATGAAGACCGGCTGCATTTCTTCACGCTGGACGCGTATCCGCAGGCACAGGACGCGATCATTCTGGAGGCGGACGGCAGTGTCCGGCGGCGTGAGGCGGCGGCAAAGCCGAAACGGGCCTTGGAGGAGGAAACCTGAGATGGAACCGGAACTGCAGCGCTGGCACCGTGAACTGGACTGCTTTGCGCGCATCAAGTCCGCCCTTATCCTTGACGGCAACGTCCATGACGGTTACCGCTATCCGCTCGTGAGCGCGGACGGGAGCGAGGTGCNNCGCATCCCNAAGCCCAATCTGGAGAGNTACCTCGACANTTTCCTGAAGGATGCCGGCTACGACATTGTCGTTTTTTTTGACCCCGTGGACGGTCTCAGTCAGCCGTTCCGTCCACTGCAGNTNCAGGCCTTTGAACGGCTCGTGAAGCTCGAGGAGAAGTATGCNTCNCGCGCGGACCGNCCGCCGGANTACNCCCAGTCCCAGCAGGAAATCCTGGATTTTCTNNNCGAAGAGACNANGACGCGNCCGCGGGACGGAGCCCCGCGCAGCCACACGTTTGCGCAGATGGCGGACCTTGCGCGCCTCGCCATGGGCAGCCGCGGCATCTCCTGCGCGGTTGTGTTCAGTATGGCCTCCCGGTACCTGCTGAATCCAGCTTCGCTTAATGAGTCAGAAACTTCTGCCTATGCCAAGCTGTTCAAGTGCACCCTGTCCCCGACCATTGTGCGGCGGCAGAGGGAGGACGGTACCAGCTTCAAGCTCACCAACCTCATGATCCTTTTGCCGGACAAGCTCAACGACGTGCCGGCCTGGTTCTTTCTCGATAATCCCAATGTGCGNACGATTCACATAGGGAAACCGGACTTTGANGAGCGCCGCGCCTACCTGCGCAAAGTTATTCTGCCGCCATCTGCCCCGGANATTACNGCCCAGACAGAGGATGANCTGGCGCATGCCACGGACGGCTTTTCCACGGCNGANCTCATGGGCCTNTCGCGNCTGGTGGATGCGCGGACGGCATCGCCCGGCGAAGTGGGACCGGAAAANCTGCGGGAAATGATTACCCTGTANAAGTANGGGATNACGGAAAACCCCTGGGACCATATGGATGCTGCNNTNGTCTCGCAGGTAGCGGACGTCGTGGAGGGCAGCGTCCTCGGCCAGGAGAGCGCCACGCAGAAGGTTCTCGACGTNATTAAGCGCTCTATGGTGGGTCTTTCCGGNACACAGCANGGCAGCGGCACCAAGCCGAAGGGCGTCATGTTCTTTGCCGGACCGACCGGCACGGGCAAGACGCANACGGCCAAGGCACTNGCGAAGGGTCTCTTTGGNGACGAATCCCGCTGCGTGCGCTTTGACATGAGTGAATTTGCGCAGTCTCATTCGGATCAGAAGCTGTTTGGAGCGCCGCCCGGATATGTCGGCTACGAAGCCGGCGGTCAGCTCACCAACGCTGTGCGCGAAAAGCCGTTCTCGGTCCTGCTGTTCGACGAGATTGAGAAGGCGAGTCCGACGATTCTCGACAAGTTCCTGCAGGTTCTCGAGGACGGACGCATGACCGACGGTCAGGGCAACACGGCATATTTTTCTGACTCCATCATTATCTTTACGAGCAATCTCGGCATGGCGCCGTCCGCCCAGACAACCTACGAACAACTTCCGATCGATTCCTCGATGCCGTATGCGGAAATCTCGTCGCGGCTCGAAGCCAACATCAAGCAGTTCTTCAAACAGGGCATTGGCCGGCCGGAGCTTCTCAACCGTTTTGGGGACAACATCATTGTCTTTGACTACATCCGGCCGGCTGTGGCC
This sequence comes from Clostridia bacterium, assembly GCA_014805015.1. Classification (GTDB taxonomy): domain Bacteria; phylum Bacillota; class Clostridia; order Christensenellales; family Christensenellaceae; genus JAAUYQ01. Next base: position 9,272 of record JAAUYQ010000008.1, read on the forward strand.
GAGGCGATTTTCGCCCAGCAGCTCACCGCCATCCAGGAGCAGCTCATGAAGCAGCGGCACATCCGGCTTGAGCTCGGACCGGAAGCAGCTTCTCAGCTCAAAGCGCAGATGGGAATCCGGCCCGGGGAAGACGCGGGTCTCGAAAACGGCGGCCGCGGCATCGGCAATACGCTCGAATCCCACCTCATCAACCCGGTGGCCCGCTACATCTTTGATCACAGCGTCCCGGCGGGACTGCTCCGCGTCGAGCGGACTGAGCAGCTGGGACCGCGCATTGAGGCGGTGTGCACTGTGGTGCCCGAGAAACCGGCCGGCGGCATCCGTCTCCAGAAGGAGCAATAAAAAAGCGCGGAAGCGAAGGCAGCGTCCGCGCTTTCTGCAACGCGTCTCAGGCAGAGTAGGCGTCAAATACGGCCGTCCCTTTGGTTACGATCCAGTGATGCGCGATCCAGGACCAGATAAGAAGCAGCCCGTCGACGGCGAACATGACCCAGGAGCCTATCACGGCGCAGAGCAGAATGCTGCCAAGAACGAGAGCCATCGTGGTGAGCATGAGGAATGTCACGGGTTTGCTCCGCTTGACGATCTGCATTTCGCTTGTCCAGTCGAACCGGGCAAAGCGCAGATTTAGTTTCTGCCCCCACATGGTGGCGAAGACGCCGCAGATCAGGGGGGTCAGGATGAGCGCCGGACTGTAGAGGATACTGAAGGGCAGATTGAACATCAGAAGCAGCCCGGCGCCCACTGCGCCGATTCCGCTTAAGATGAGATTCAGCTGACGTTTCGCCCGCAGGATGTCCTGCGTCGAAACCGGCGCCGACTTGATGATCCACAGCTGCCGGCCTTCGATGGAGATCGAGACGGCGGCACACTCACTCATGCCGGTCATGAACCCCATAAAGAGCGCGACCATGGCGTAGCCCATGCCGGGATCCATGTCTGCGGCTGCCATATCGGCGAGATCCGCGAACGAGCCGGCCATCCCGAAGCAGATGAGCGCGCCGATCACAATGCCCATGATGGGTCCGATAGCAGCGTTGAGAAAATAATTTGTTGATGCTGTGAGACGCTTGAACTCCTTGTACAGCAGGGCTTTCCTGACTCCAGCCGACCGGAGCGGTTTCAGCGAATATTTCTTCTGGGCGCTGAACGAGGTCAGCATGGAGTTCACAGCCCGGTAATACCGCCCGACAAGCCAGCAGAAGGCGGCGAACAGACCGATGGACAGGGCGGCAAAGAGGGCAAAGGCGCCCATATTGAGATTGCAGCAGCCCTCAGCAAACCAGCCGGCCGGCGGGTACGCGGAGGCGACCCAGGCGTTCAGCTGCGGACCGTAGCGGGCGAACTGCTCAATCACAGAATCCGTATTGTACACGAACATCATCCAGGCAACCATGAAGAGCAGTGTCAGGATGATGCCGGCAATACCACGGCGCTGAAAGCGCGAGGCGGCCATGGCAATCAGCGTGCCGAGGAAAGTGGCGATGACGACCGGCACCAGGGGCGTCAGCAGCGTTTCCACGGCGAAAACCAGATAGAACCAGAAGCCGGCGCCGGCATAAATGCCGTAGACGACGCCGGCCGGAACCATGACGGCTAGCAGGAACAGCAGGTTGTATACGTACAGAATCGTGAGCCGCACTGCGACCACGATGCTGGAGCGTACCGGCAGGGACATCACCAGGTCATAGTCCTGGAAGCCGAACAGCAGACCATTGGTCTTGTATATGGTCGTAAACAGGCAGAACAGACTGCCTCCGGCCATGGCGATGGTGGGAATGACGCTGAGCTGCCCGATAGGCTGCAGTGCCTCGGCCATGCCGATGTAGGCAATGGTCACCGTACCGAGCACGACGAGCATGGCTACGGCGATAATGAGGTTGTAGCCGACCTGGGACCTCTTTGTTTCCCCGGATTCTTTCTGTCTGCCCCGCAGGACAGACGGCAGCTGCGTTTTCAGCAGCAGCCAGTAATGCTGCCAGGCTGTCATTTAAGCGTCCTCCGCGTCTTCCGTGAGCTCCAGGAAGACGTGCTCAAGACTCTGGTTTCCCCGTACTTCTTCCATGGTGCCGGAAGCGATGATCCGGCCGCCCTGAATGATGGCGACCTTGTCGCACAGCTTTTCGGCCACCTCCAGAACGTGCGTGGAGTAGAAGATAGCGCTGCCCTGGCTTGTCAGCTCATGCATAAACTCCTTCAGCGTAAAGGACGCCCGCGGATCGAGTCCCACGAACGGCTCGTCCAGAATCATCAGCTTGGGCTCGTGTACCAGGGCCGAGATAACGGCGAGTTTCTGCTTCATGCCGTGGGAATAGGAACCGATGAGGCTGCCGAGGTTGTCGGCGAGTCCGAGCGCGTCAGCGTAGCGAGAAATCCGCTTTTCCCGTGAAGATGACGGCACCGAGAAAACGTCACAGATAAAGTTCAGGAATTCGATCCCCTTCATGCCGTCGTACAGGTCAGGATTATCCGGTATGTATGCCGTTACCTGCTTGCAGCCCACCGGGTCCTGAAGTATCGATCTGCCGTCTATGTAAATCTCGCCAGAGTTGAACTCCATAATCCCTACCACTGACTTGATCGTGGTCGTTTTGCCGGCCCCATTCGGGCCAATGAAAGCAAAAATGTCCCCCGCGTCTACGGTCAGAGACAGATCGTCCACGGCCTTGGTACCGCTCCGGTAGATTTTGGTTAGGTGTTGTATGTCGAGCATACCCATGGCAGATTCTCCTTTCCGGCGCGCCGCGCCTCTGCAGAGCGAATAACGAAAACAGACGTGTGCCGCGCCCTTCAGACGGCCCGGCGGGTCAGCAGCCAGCAGCGTACGGCGAAAACGGTAGGCAGAACACTGGTGAGCGCGAGCAGGACAAAATACACCTTGGAGAGCCCTGCCACGGCGCACAGACACATCGCGGCGCCGCCCAGCACGCGGCAGTAGCCCGTAAATCGCAGTATCTTGCGGCGGTCCGCCGTGCCGAGCTGCTCGTACCAGCGCCCGGGGCGTTTCCAGACAACCCCTTTGGGCGCCATGTTTCCGACCAGAATAATGGCAGCGGCAGCAATAAGCTGCGCCCAGAGACGGATATCGGGACGGAATCCCAGCGCATAGGCAAGAATCAGGACCGATACAGACAGCCATACGCATGGAACGAGCCAGAGGATTGTCCGCTGGTAACTGCGGATGCCCCTGCCCACCATACCCGCCGCAGCAGCCGCAGCAGCTGCTTCCAGTCCCAGGGCGATCAGNGGCATGACGAAGACAACNAAAGACTTGGAGGAATACGAATCCGGGACGCCGGAGATGCTGAAGTGGACAGCAATCTCTGCGGGCAGTTTTTCCCAGAGCATAAGGCCGGGGATCAGGCTCAGCAGGATCGCAAGGGCCGGCGGGACGAAATCAGACCAGCTTCTGCCGGCCGCAGTCTTCCTGGACACTCGCGCCTCCTTTCAGGTCTATGAGGAAACACAGCACATCTTCCAGCACAGAGGTGCTGAGTATGTAGCGCACGTGCTTTCCCTCGCGTTCGCAGAGCAGCAGACCTGCTCTTTTTAGGACAGCAAGGTGGCGCGAGACCGCGGGGGCAGAAATGGAAAAGGCTGCTGCAATCTCCCCGGCCGTAAGGCTCTGTTTCTTGAGCATATTCAGGATTTCACGTCTCACCGGATCGGCGAGGGCCTGCATNGTGACCTGCAGAGGCATGACTGCTCCTTTAACAGTTAACTTAATTGTTATGAATTCTAGAAGATCTCCCGGATACTGTCAAGATTCTGCGAGGCAGCACTGTCCCAGGCGTATCCGCAACCGAAGGAACCTCCCGCTGCAGCTGCANCAGGAACATCCGAAGAAAGGGGCACATACTGCTNCAGACAATTCTGACGCNTGAAGACGAGCACGGGGTCGTGGATTCTGTGTTTGTGGGCAGAACNGGACCCTGGACTCAGNCTGGCAGGACGAAANGNTCTATTGGAAGCCATCATCAGCACACTGCCTATGNGCCGAAGTCNNGAGAGCGTTGGTTTTCCCGTTATACTCCGGACAGCACAGAGCGTGGAGNACACGCTGCNACCGAGGCTGAAAGTGCCGCGGACAGCNTTCGCTGTCTGCAGGCGCTAATGAAGGAGCNGCGCCGCAAACAAGTGTTTCCGGATATCTCCAGACAGCGGCTGCGCGGCTTCGGCATCCTGCCTCAGCCAAGGTCGTGACATGCANAATCCCCGCAGCAGAAAAGGTGCGGGGATTCTGACTGTTTCGAGCCGGCGTGCTCAGTGGATTCCAGGATAAACGGCACCTACCGCGGGCTTGGGCGTCTCTGCATTCTCTGACGTGGTCGGGATCACGCCGAATTCGCGCAGCAGTCCGTACAGATCAGTGCCTTTGATTTCTTTGATGCCGCGGCTCATAAGCAGCTTCTCCAGCAGAGACATATTCATATCCGTGGCCGGTTTTCCGTCCCGCAACAGTACCGTCGCATTCAGCAGACAGCGAATGTCGAAAGCACTTCCCCACACTTCGGGCACGCCGCGATCAATGTCGAGCAGCGTGTAGACGGCTTCCATGCCTGTCCGCATGGAATATTCTGTCGTGAATATGGTGTCGCGCGGNGTCTCGGCAAACTGGCCCACAAAGGCAAAATTGACAGCGCCTTCGGGAACGACGTCGGGACGGTCGCCGATCGCCCTCGGCATGAAGAATGCCGTGATATAGGGCATCATGCAGGGTACGGTGTTGCAGGAATTCTCCGCCAGTTCTGCGATCTGATCTTCCGGTACGCCGAGATGATAGAGCCACTCCTGGCAGATCTCCTTCCCAGTGCAGTCTGCCATTGGCTTCTTGATGTAGTTACCCTCTTTATCGGTGCAGAACAGGCTGTACAGCCACACGCAGACCTGACCTTCCGGCTGTTCCGCAAACTGCGGCTGCCGATTGATGGTCCAGGAGAGCAGCCAGTTAGAGTCTTTAACCGATACGATGCCGCCGGTTACTACACCGCCGGACAGCGGATCCCGCTTGCAGATGTCCTGAATGTACGGCAGTACCTTATCATCCAGCAGCGTNACGGTGGCNCTTTCCCAGTTGCTCANCTCCGGCTGACTGCAGAATTTCTCCGGATGCCCGAAATCAGCATCCTGCGCGGCGATCGATTTCCACAGGCTCCAGNCGTCACCCTGCGTGAGTTCCGGTGCATATTCTGCCGCTTTGTCCTGGCTGCCGAACGCAGAATGGGAAACGCAGCTGCCNGGTGTGATGAACACAAGATCATTCTCCGTCAGGTGGATTGTCTCGGTCTCGGGGCGGGCGCCTGAAGACGGCTTGAGGTCCTTCACTTCCGGCACACCGGTTGCCTCTTCTCTGGCCTTCGCCTCCGGTTCGCGGTGCAGACGGATTTCAGTTGCTTTCTTACGCTTGCTGCCATCCTGTTCGGNGCAGCTGAAGCGCACATCATCGACGTGGGTATTGAACTGAAAGTCGACGCCGTGCTTTTCAAGATACCGCACCATGGGCAGAATCATAGATTCGTACTGGTTATATCTTGTAAANCGCAGTGCGGANAAATCCGGCAGACCACCGATATGATGGACGAACCGGGTAATATAGCGCTTCATTTCGAGGGCGGAGTGCCAGTTTTCGAAAGCAAACATCGTCCGCCAGTACAGCCAGAAATTGGAATTGAAAACCTCATCGGAAAAAACATCCGTGATCTTCTTGTCCTGCAGATCTTCTTCGGGGGTAAAAAACAGTTCCAGAATCTCCCGGCAGCCCGCATCNGACAGACCAAACGTATTGTCCGTATGNGCNNTCCTGCCGCGNTTCTCCGTTGCCCGGCACAGCGAATAGTTAGGGTCCCGCTTGTTCAGCCAGTAATAGTANTCGAGAACGCTGACGTTTTCGTCTTCAAATGAGGGGATATCCCGGAACAGGTCCCACATGACTTCGAAGTGATTGTCCATCTCCCGACCGCCGCGCATCGTNTAGCCGAGGTTGGCNTAGTCCCAGCCGTCGCAGGCGCCGCCAGCACGCGGATCGCGCTCNAGTATATGGATCTTGCTGCCCTCCATCTGGCCGTCGCGGATCAGATAACAGGCCGCCGTAAGCCCGGCGAGACCAGAACCGATGATGTAGGCCTCTTTATTCTCCACGCCCTCCGGTTTCCGGGGATGGGCAAACGCTTCGTAATTTCCACTAGAATAGTACATGCATTGTCCCTCCGTATAGCTATGATGTTTATTATATGCCCATGCATTGAAACGTAAACAGCAGGACGGACTGTTTCATGCATTATGCCGCTAATGGTAGTGAGATCACAACTGTTCACACGAAAAGCGGCAGAAAGAGTGCGTTTGCAGGTGACATGTCTATGAATCCGACCATAAGTTCCGACCATAAGTATGGTTGTCAGCAAAGGTCGCGTCTGACAGGGACGCGGGCCTTTGCTGGCGCGAAATCTCGCAGATCACTGGCCGGGGCGCTCGTCCCTTGCGAGACGGCGGCGCAGATTCTTCATGTGCGGGTCGGATTCTGGTCCGAGGGTTTCCAGGGGACACATGGCGGGCACGCGGTCCACCGGGATGTGGGCTCCGCTGAAAATCCGGAGCAAAAAAGCGCCAGCCTGAGAGACTTGAAATGTGTTGGGCCGGAAGCAGGGCAGGGCTGCTGTACAAGCTGATGCCCGGGGTTTCACGGAACTGCACCTGGCAGACGTGGCGGGCGTTAGGGGAAATGAGTGTGTAAGCTCCTGGGACGGCTGAAACGAGGGGACCCGGTAGCTGGCACGGAGCCGGGAAGAGCGGTCTCGTGGGAGATGGCGGTTATGAAGCTCTGCAGGCAGCTTCGTCGGGGCAGATGCCTTGACGCAGGACGACGGAACGTCGTACATTGATAGTACGACGTGATGTCGTGCTGTGCAGACTGCAGGAAGCGGAGGTGATTCTACTGAACAAGGGACTATCAGAGACAGAATATCAGATCATGCAGATCGTCTGGGCGGGCGGCAGGCAGCCAACACTGTTTGCGCCGCTGCAGCAGGCACTGGAGAATGCCGGACACCCGTGTCACAAAAACACGCTGATCACGCTGCTCGGCCGTCTGACGAGCAAGGGATATCTCAAAGCAGAGAAAAGCGGACGACGCAACGTATACTGGCCGCTCGTAACAGAGCGGGAATTCCGCGAGCGGGAAGCCCATGGCTTTGTGAACCGGTATTATGCCGGCAGCGCTGCTGGTCTTGTCACGACGCTCGTGCAGGCAGATATGCTGAGCAGTGAGGAGTATGCGGAACTGAAGGCTGTGCTGGAGAGGTACGAGAAGTGACGATGCCGCTTTATATGTTCCTGACAATGTCACTGGCGGGATCACTCCTCATCTGCATCATGCTGATCGGGGAAAGACTGTGGGGCCGCAAAATGCCCCGCGTCTGGCAGTACTATCTGTGGATCATTGTAATTGCGCGGCTCCTGGTGCCGGGAAGCCTGATGGCTGACGTTCCAGAAGCAGATGCATTGCCCGCCGTGTCTGCGGTGCAGGCTTCAGGACAGGCACAGATACCTGCCGACGAGGAAGCTTCGGGGACTGTGCCGGAAGCACCAAAGGCGCCTGCGTATGCGGATTGGCTTGGCACTGTTCAGGGTGACAGCATAGGCTGGCAGAGTACAGCGCTCAATCTTTTTGCGCTTGTCTGGCTGGGCGGCGCTCTGGGCCTAATGATTCACCGGGTGACGGCCTACCGCAGCTTCATCCGCTGCCTGCGGGCCGGCATGGAACCCCTCTGCGATGAACAGCTCCTCAACCGGACGGCAGAGCTGGCTGAACTTTTGCATATCCGGCGGCCGGTGGAAGTCTGCATCAACCCGCTGGCCTCTTCGCCGATGATGATCGGCTTCAGACGCCCGGTGATTGTCCTGCCGGAACTGCCGGGAAGCCCGGATCAGTTCGAATGTATTGTTCTGCACGAGCTTGTTCACTTAAGACGGCACGACCAGGCCTACAAATGGGCAGTGCAGACGGCCGTATGCCTGCACTGGTTCAATCCGCTGGTCTATGTCATGAGCCGCCGTATTGCCCGGCTGTGCGAGCTGGCATGCGATGAGCGGGTTATGCAGATTCTAGGGCAGGATGGCGCGGCGCTGTACGGCAGCACGCTGCTTGACTCCATGGGCGGAGCGCACAGCTGCCGGGCCGCAGCCGGGACGCTCGAAATGAGCGAGAACAAGCGCCTTCTGAAAGAAAGGCTGGAGCAGATGGGTGAACACACAAAACGCAAGCCGGGGGCTGCGTGCCTGGCGCTGCTGCTGGCAGGCAGTCTGCTGATCTGTGCGGCCTGCACGCGGGTCTACGTTCCCGCGGGCCTCGGCAGATCCGGAGCAGTCCGGGTGCCGGACACGGCCGCAGGCTGGACGGCAGATCTGGAGAGCGCAGAGCTCAGCGTGCAGGTGGATGGCGCATGGGTCGAACTGCTTTCCACAGACGAAAGCCGGCTGCGCGCAGACTATGATGGGAACTATTATACGGTCAGCATGCTGGAGACGGATGGACGCATGGAAGTCTGGTGCGAAGGAACCAATGCCCGGAACGTGCGCACTGAGCACATCAAGCTGTACGTGCCGCGGACAGCAGACAGCATGTATGTTGGCCTTGAGTCCGGCATGCTGACCGGCGGGACAGAAGTGCCGGTGCAGAGCATTGAGGCGGATGAGAGCCTGGTACAGCTGACTCTGAAGGATGCTGTCCGGCAGGCCGTCATAGTTGCAGACAACAGTCTGCTGCAGATTCTCTCGGCGGATGATTTTGCTGATACAGAGATCCGGATGCAGATGAACAAGTCGCTTCTGACGACGTCGGAAGAACTGAAGCAGCATGTTCAGCGCAGCGGCAGCAGTGCCGCACTCTCCCTGGGTGAGCCGGACAGATACATGGAGCTCAACGTCAGGCAGGGTGTCGTGCTGCTGAATGCCGGCGAAAAGCAGGCGGAAGCCTTGATGGAAATCCTGGAATCCTGGGATGGCGAGGGTGCTGGGACGCTGCCAGAGCTGCCGGAACTGGACGATTTTGCTTCCAGCGATGCGGCCGAACCGGAGCAGGCAGACTCCGGGACCGAATATACTGCACCGGGAACGGTGCGCGGCATACTCGGGACCGTTGGTGCGGGAGTCGGCGATATCTTGTCGGCTGTCGGTGACGGTGTGCGGGACATATTGCGAGAGACAGGCAGCGAAATCCGCAGTGAGATCCGGGGTGAGCTGCGAAACGCGCTTGATTAGAACCAGGTGAGGAGGGCGATGCCCTTCTCAGCTTTCAGCAGAAAATGCAGACAGCAGGGCCGCTTCAGGGGATTCTCTCTGGGCGGCCTTGTCTTTTTGGGAGCAAAAACGCATCGGACGGCGTCACAGAACTGTCTCGTGCGCACTTTTGGCTGCCGAGGAGAAAATGCCTGACCGAAAGGACGGTTGTGTCAAGAACCCTCACCTAATCGCTGAAGCGATTTGAGGTGGGGGCTTGCGGGAAACCGTGAGCCCGCTTGATTAGCCTGAGCTGCCCGGGATGCAGTCTGCTGCAGCGAGGCAGCTGCGTTGGGACGGAAT
>JAAUYQ010000009.1 GCA_014805015.1 Clostridia bacterium
CTCGGGCTGGCGTCCTTCAGACCGTACAGGCGAACGCTTAGGGCTTACCCGAAGACAAAAAACGAGGTAGGACTCGATCTTCTCAAATCCTACCTCATCATTACAAGTGGTCTGGGTGACAGGATTTGAACCTGCGCCCTGCCAGAAGCAGAGCGTGCTCCTCCTCTGCGCGTGCATTGCCAGAAGCTGCGGAATACCGCTGCGACAAAAGGCTACGTATCTTCAGACGCGTTCAGAATCCTGATCGCATAAATATCGTCGAAGATCATCTCCCGGCCGTCTTGCAGCTTCAGGATACGCGCAGCCGCATCGATGTGACATGCTTCGCCTTCTGTCTGCAGCAGGCTTCCACCGTCCTTGACAGTATCGGGCATAAATAGCGATACAGAAACCCGCGGGTGCTCATCTATGGTCTCCTGAAGGTGCTGCAGACTCTCGTTCAGGGCTGCAGCAAGCTCTTCAGTGAGGACGGGACGGCTCTCCGTCTGACGTTCGCTCTCGCGGATCATCTCTCCAAACCCAGTCAGCGCAGCGAACGGCGCGAACTGCGCTGCCCGGTCCCGAATGGGCATCCGCGCGCGTCCGGTCGGCTCGGGGCGCGGCATGCCAAATATATCGTCATACGGCCCGCTCATGCCCGGTGTCCTCCGATCTGCCGGCTTCGCTCAAGTCCCGTCGCGCATTCCTGCAGATCTGAGGCGTGAAACAGCACTCCGCTTCCATACCGCTCCCGCAGCGCTGCCGCCGCTTTCTGGAGCGCCTGTTCCTTGCGCTCTGTCTCCTGCTCCTCGAGCATGGCGCTGTCTTCAAAAAAGTTCAGCTGCCGGGGTGCCGCATCCACCTCTTCCCGGCGGCGGGTATGATTGGCAGCAACTGTAAGACGTCGCACAAGAAGATCCGGATTTATCACACGGTCATAGATCCGCAGGACCGCTCCGCGTACGGCGCTGCGAGCAGAACCCGGTCTCGTCAGATTCTCGGAACCGTGTGCGTGCTTCGGAACGGGACGGCCGTAATAGTCCTTCTTGACCGGCCCCGAGTAACGGGCCGCGCGATCCGGATCGAGCAGATTCTGCGCATCGTAGCTGACAGTAAGGACGAGCTGGTCTGTCACGAGATCCTTTTCTGTCAGTGCTGCGACAACTTCGTCGGCCATCTCCCCGGCCACCACCCGCGCTTCTTCGGCTGTGTAGGGGCGCTGCAGCACCTGTCCGGAGCCAAGGCTGCGATTAGCCGGCCTGTAAGCCTTAATATCCGCCATCGTGCAGGGCTCGTAGCCCCAGGCATGATCAATCAGGAGTTCAGCGTTGCGGCCGAACTGCTCATAGAGCTGCTTCTCTGCCTGCACTGAGCAGCGGGCAAGGTCCCCCATCGTCTCCACACCCAGACGGTCAAGCCGGGAGGCAATGCCGCGTCCGACACGCCAGAAGTCCGTTATCGGCCGGTGATCCCAGAGCTGCCGCCGATAGCTCTGTTCGTCGAGCTGGGCGATCCGCACGCCGTACTCATCCGCAGGCATTTTCTTGGCTTCGATGTCGAGGGCGACCTTGCACAGATACAGATTACTGCCGATTCCGGCCGTTGCCGTAATGCCAGTAGCGCTCAGTACCTCCCGGATCAGCTGCCGCGTCAGAGCTTCCGGACTGAGACCGTACGTTCTCAGGTAGTTGGTGAGATCAATGAAAACCTCATCAATCGAGTAGACGTGCATGTCCTCCGGGGCAAAATACTTCAGATAAATCTTATAGATTTCTGTGCTGACCTCCAGATATCTGGCCATGCGGGGTACAGCAATGATAAAGCTGCACTCCAGCTCNGGATGCAGCCTGAGCTCTCCGGCGTTGTCAGATTTTCCCGCAAANTCTGTCCGCCCGCTTTCCCGCAGCCGTTTGCGGTTCACGTCCTCAAGCCGCTCGTAGACTTCAAAAAGCCGTGGCCGGCCAGGCACTCCCAGTGCCTTGAGCGATGGCGATACCGCAAGACAGATTGTTTTCTCAGTGCGGGCTGCATCCGCAACCACAAGATTGGCTGCAAGTGGATCCAGCCCTTGGTCAGCGCACTCCACAGAGGCATAAAAGGACTTGAGATCGATCGCTGCATAGATTCGTTCCGGCATATCATTATCCAACCCTTTCCCTGCTTTGGACGCCGTCCTGTCCTCTTTTGTTCGGACACTCTCCCGCAGACGAAGCTTCACAGGCTGTCTGCGTCTGTGTATCATTTGAACGGACAGCCGCGGACGGAAACACTGCGCGCTGCAGACTGCTGGGAGGTTCTATTTGGCCAGGATACTGATTGTAGATGATGACGCGGATATCGGNAACATTCTCGAGGAAGCACTGCGCCGCAGCGGGCACGACGTTATNCGGGCCTATTCCGGAACAGAAGCACTTNTGGTGCTTGGCGGTCCAGGCACCTACCCGGACCTCATGCTGCTCGACTTGATGCTGCCGGGGCTTAGCGGTGAGGAAGTACTCGCACAGTGCCCCGATCTGCCGGTTATCGTGATCAGTGCCCGCGGTGCGGTCGAAGACAAAGTGGATCTTCTGAAAAGCGGAGCCCGCGACTACGTGACCAANCCGTTCAGCCTGGCTGAACTTATGGCCCGGGTGGAGGTACATCTGCGGACGTCAGGCAGTACGCCGGCCGTGCTGGCGCACGGTCCTTTGCGTTATGACACTGCCTCGCGCACCCTGCGGGCTGGANACGAGAGCATTCATCTCACGCCTACCGAAAACGCGCTCGCGAGGCTGCTGCTCGAGAACCCCCGGCAGACGCTGACCAAGACAGCTCTGCTCGACGCCCTGGCCCGCGACGATCTGGACGGCACAGAAAGTTCGCTGAAAATGCATGTGAGCAATCTGCGCCGCAAGATCAANNCNGCCTGCGGNNNNGACTGCATNGAGTCNGTNTGGGGCATCGGCTTCCGGCTCCGGCCTGCCGAGTAAAGGAATCTATACACTTTCCCTGCAGGTTTCTTGACGCCGGCCTGCTATGCTGAATGCAGAAGGAGGCCCCATCCATGACAGAAAACGCACTGACAACCACCAATCTCTCCAAGTCCTACGGACATCAGAAAGTACTNCAGGCCTGCTCCATCCACGTGCCCGACCGGTCGATCTANGGCCTGGTTGGCCGCAACGGCGCCGGCAAGACAACCCTGTTCCGCATTCTGTGCGGTCTGCAGCGGCCCACTACCGGGATCTATACGCTGTACGGTGCCCATTCCGGGACAGCCGCGATCCTGCAGGCACGCCGNCGAATGGGCGCTATCGTCGAGAGTCCGGCCATTATCGGCAATCTGTCCGCNGCAGACAATCTGCGTGCCCAGGCCCGGNTGCTTGGNATCCCCGGAGAGCGTCTCATCGGCGAGACGCTGCNTCTGGTCGGTCTCGCGGACACTGGGAAGAAGAAGGCGAGAAATTTCTCGCTTGGCATGCGGCAGCGGCTCGGGATAGGCTGCGCCCTGCTCGGCTCACCTGATTTCCTGATTCTCGACGAGCCTGCAAACGGTCTCGATCCCCAGGGCATCATCGAAATCCGGGAGCTGATCCTGCGTCTCAACGAGGAGCGCGGCATAACCTTTCTCATTTCAAGCCACATTCTCGANGAGCTGAGCCGGATGGCCACCTGGTTCGGATTCCTCAATCATGGGCAGCTGATGCAGGAGATCAGCGCCCAGACTCTGCACGCGCACTGCAGCCGCTCAATCGAGCTCGAGCTCACCGACGCGGCCAAGGCGGCACCGGTTCTCGATACACTCGGACTTGAATACCAGGTAGAAAACAGCACCAGCGTGCGCGTTTCCGGACANCCATCCATCACAGAGCTCGTCCTGGCCCTGAACGATAAGGGAATCCGCGTCGAACGCCTGAACGACGAAGAGGAGACGCTGGAATCCTACTTTGTCCGCCTGCTCGGCAGCGACCAATGAGCCTGCTTCTCCAGCAGAACTGGTTTGTGGCTGTCCGCAGCCGTCTGTTCGGTCTTGCCTGCGCCTTTATGTTCCTGGTGGGTGCAGCCGGACAGCTCGACAGCCTCTATGCTTTCNGTACTGCTCCCAGCATCGGGATTGTCTACGCATTCTACACCTGTTCGTATNTCGGCAGCGCCGGTACGTCCGGCCGCCTCGAAGCGCAGATCATCAGCGGCGCACCGCGCCCGGCCGTCTATATCGCCATGTGGCTGAACGTCTGGTGCTGCTGCGCGCTCATTGCACTCGCCATGGCAGCCGGGAATCTGGCCTCCGGTCCCGGCATGTATGCCACACTCCTGGGCTGGCTTCTGGCAGTGCTGGGCCTGATGCTCAATGCAGCCGCTTACGCCGGCATCTTTGTACTCGTATCGATGACGGCGGCCGGACGCGGCGCCGGGCGCGGCGTCCTGTCCCTGATCGTCTGCACCGTGCTGTTTATCGTTCTTGCCACCTGGGGCGGCGACCTGTCAATAGAACTCCAGCAGCCCGAATATGACGTGTACTATGCAGCCGAAGGAATCGGCAACTATGAGGCGTACGAAATGATCGACTATCCGGAAGGCGCCGTGCTGCCGGACTTAGCGCTGATCGAGCGCCTGCCGAACCCGGATTATGTGCCGCCAACCGAACGGCCTGCCCTCGACGCCCTGATGCGCTTTCTGCCGGTTACGCAGTGCGAATACTTCGCGCAGCTGACATATAAGGAACTGGACGGTCCGGAACTCGGCGCAGTGTTGCAGACATATCTGTTCAGTCTGCTGCTCGCGGCTGCAGGCTGCGCTGCCGGTATGGCTGTCTTTCAGAGACGTGAACTCAGCTGAGATCCGGGGGATCTGCCGTCATGTGGTCACTTTTTCTCATTATCATTCTGGGAGCCGCAGTCCTGTATCTTGGTCTGCGGCTTGTCATACTGCGGCGGGCGCTGCGCCGTGCAGCTCTCCAGCTAAACGAGCGGACAGCACTGGACTCGAACGCCCTCATCCGCATCCCAGCGGCCGATCACGGACTGGACAGCACGGTGGACGCTCTCAATGCTGCTCTGACAACCCTGCGGGAGTGGAAAGTGCGGCTGGAACAGGGTGACCGCAGTTTCAATGACGCCCTGGTCATGTGGGCGCATGATCTGCGCACGCCGCTTACAGCCGTTCTCGGTTACTTCGAGCTTCTCGACGGGGAACCGCAGACGCAGACAGCTAGGCGGTATCTTGAGGCTCTCAGGCGGCGCCTGCGCGACGTGGAAGACATAACGGAGGAGCTCTTTGCCTTTGCCCTGCTGAAAGCAGACCGGGACACGCTCAAGATAGAACATCTGGATCTGCGCGAGCAGACAGAAGCAGTCGCCGCCTCCTTCTACGATGCATACCGGCATGCCGGCATTGACGTAGAGATTGATCTTGAGCGGCCACAGCCGGTCCTGGCCGATGCGGTAGCCGTGAAGCGGATTCTGTACAATCTCATGTCCAATGCGCTCAAGCATCATACCCGGCGCCTTGCCGTCTTCCAGGGCGCGGACGGCAGCCTCGTCTTTGCCGCATCCGGTTCAGATTTCGATCCTGTCGCCCTTGAGCGCCTCTTCGGCCGCTATTTCAGCGTGGAAAGTGCCCGCGGCTCGCAGGGCGTGGGCCTGGCAGTCGTTCGCAGCCTCACAGAGAGGCTGGGCGGATCATTCACCGGCAAAGTCACAGAGGGTACCCTGGAGATCTGCATCAAGCTGCCGCCGGCCGTACGATCTGCCGCGTGGATGTGATACCCGGCTCCGGGGCTCTCTTTCCACCATGCGCCGGCGTCCTGGCACTTTTTGCGCTTCAGGCTTCTTTCGCATCTTTCCGTGCAAAGACCCGAAGCCGCCTGAAGTGTTCCAGGCAGGTGCCGTCCGTCTGCTGCATCCTGGCAAGAGATCTGGCAATGACCTGCCTACGGAACGCCTCCCGGAGCGATGGCTTCAGATATTCAAGAAACGGCACGATACACGGCTGGTCTATCCAGGCTGCGAGAGCGTCCGCATCGGCAAAAACCTGCTCGCGGCTCACCTCCTGGACATCCGCTGAGACAAAGCCGGCGTCCCGCAGTCTGTCGGCAAATTCAGTGCGGGACGGCATGGCCCATGGCCACACAAAGCCCGCAAAGGCTTCCTCGTACTGTTTCTCGCACATTGTCTCACGCACAGCATTTGTAAACTCTGGGCAATTCTCTGCTGCAGCGAATTCGGCAGCAAACAGACCGCCGGGCTTCAGGGCCCGGCAGATGTCATGCGCCAGTGCTGACTGGTCGGTTACCCAATGCAGTGCAGCATTGGAAAATACAACATCGAATATGTTCTCGTACGGCAGCTCCCTCATATCCATCAGACGGAACGAGCAGTTCGGTGTCTCGCGGTCCCGGGCAGCTGAAATCATGCCGTTCGAAGCATCGATGCCAAGCACAGTGCCATTCGGTACACACTCCGCTAGCCGCAGCGTTGTGCGTCCGTCACCGCAGCCCAGATCGAGGACGCTCTCATGCCCGGCCAGCGGGATCATCTCTATGAGGTCCGCTCCCCAGGCTGTCTGATGCCCGGAGGCCAGCGCATATTTCTTTCCATTGAATTCATGTGAATGCATACAACACTCCCATTGTGCACTTTCGGATCCAGAAGATCGCGGTCAAGTGCATCCGGAATTCCCCGAAAGCTCTCTGGTGCCCGCCCGGCGGCACGCATCTCACCGGCCTCGCAGTCTCGGGCCGCCATCACCAGCTCCTGCTGGATGACCCTGCAGCCGCGAAAGTACTGTGCAGCGGAGCATCAGGAGTGCCGCAGCGGCGTGCTGCGGATGTCTGCTGCGGTCTTCGTCCCTGCGAGCTGCATGACATTTTTGAGGTTGTGCTGGAAACCTTTCATGAGATCTGTCACAGCTGGAACACCGCCCACGACCAGTGCATACAGGATCGGCCGGCCCAGGGCAACCATATCAGCTCCAAGCGCAAGTGCCTTGAAGACGTCTTCAGCGCTGCGCACTCCGCTGTCGAAAATGACCGGGACTCTGCCCGCGACACGCGCCACAATCTCCGGCAGCACGCTGACGGAGGCCGGTCCGTCGTTGAGCTGGCGTCCACCGTGGTTCGACACCCAGACAGAGGCAGCGCCGCCTTCAATGGCTGCCTGCGCATCGTCCGGATGCTGAATGCCTTTCACGATGACCGGGAGGTCGCACAGATCATGAATCTTCCCGATATCTGAGGCGCTCATTGCCTGAATGATCTCCGAACTCATCGCTGCCACACGCTTATCCTTACCTGATGTGCTGACAGCTTCCAGATTGGGCATGGGCAGCGGAAGTACAAAATGATCGAGCTCATCCGCCTCCCGGTTGACGATAACAGCAGCATCAACAGCCAGATGATAGCTTTACAGCCGGCATCCACAGCCATCTTCAGAAGCTCCGCGTTGATTTTCCAGTCCCGGGCCGCATAGAGATTGAAAAAATTTGGCGCTCCTGGCGCTGCCTTGCAGATCTCCCCGACAGTGTACGAGCTGTACGTGCTCTCGCACATGATCGTCCCGGCGGCAGCAATTCCCTTTGCGGTCTGTTTTTCACCACCCGCGTGTGCCAGGCCCTGCGCCGCCGGACAGGCCGCCATGATCGGCATCGAGACCGGAATTCCCAGGAGCTCTGTTGCCGTCTGCGGGTTGTCGAGGTCCGTGAGCACGCGCGGATAGATCTGCCAGTCATTGAAGGCAGAGGCGTTTTGCCGCAGTGTCCACTCGTCCCCGGAACCGCTGACTATATAGTCGTAGCCGCCTTTCGGTACAATGCTGCATGCGCGTTCCCTGAGAAGCTCAATCGAGATGAAATCGATGTTCTGTCGACATCTGACTGCCAGTATCCGTTCGTTATATTCATGTATATGCTTCCTCCTACCGGTTGGTGTTTTCACTGATCATACGGCCGCCGCGGCCCTGATCCGCCGCGGCTGGGAGCCAGCTCATTGACTGTCCGAACGCAGCTGCGCGCCCGGGTAATCGCGTTTTCACAGGGCTGCTGCAGGTCCGGCCTCCAGGCAGGGCCAATTTGACAACGGCGCGGTCCCCTGCTAGACTATTCTTTGCTAAGGATGTGCCGATAGCTCAGCTGGATAGAGCGTCTGGCTACGGACCAGAAGGTCGGGAGTTCGAATCTTCTTCGGCACGCCAGGAGCCTCAGATATTCTGAGGCTTTTTTGTTTACAGAAAAAAGCACGCCCTGGACCCGTCAGGGCTGGACGCGCACCCGCTTGCTGCCTGCGGCAGACGGCCTACCGGATCACACAGATCTCTTTCAGATACCGGACAAGGGCATCGTGGTAGTGCGGCAGCGGCCCAAAGCCCGCGCGCACCAGAGCGTCTGTGGAGAGCCGCGAATTGCGCGGACGCTTGGCGCTCGCCGGATACTCGCTGGTCAGTATGGGCACAACTTTTGTGTTCATACCGGCAGCGTGAAAAATCTCTTTGGCAAAATCGTACCAGGTCGTGATCCCCTCATTGGGTGCATGGTAGGTACCATAGCGGCCACTCTCCAGGATGCGAGGTACAATAGCCGCCACATCCTTGGTATAGGTCGGGGCACCGAACTGATCGCAGACGACAGTCACTTCCTTATTGTCGCGTCCAAGCCGCAGCATCTTCTGCACGAAATTGCTGCCGTTCTTGCCAAACACCCAGCTGATGCGCAGCACGTAGTAGCGCTCAAGCTGCTCACGGACCGCATACTCGCCGCGGTATTTGCTGATGCCGTACACGCC
Organism: Clostridia bacterium; assembly: GCA_014805015.1. Classification (GTDB taxonomy): domain Bacteria; phylum Bacillota; class Clostridia; order Christensenellales; family Christensenellaceae; genus JAAUYQ01. The sequence continues at coordinate 8,735 of JAAUYQ010000009.1, forward strand.
CTGCGGGTCGGCCGGATCATAGACGTCCCACGGCGTTTCCTTCGAGTGACCGTCAAAGACGTAGTCAGTGGAGAAATACATCATCTCTGCTCCGGTCTCCCGGCAGGCAGCAGCAATGTTCGCTGTCCCCTCGCCATTGACTGCATAGCAGCGTTCCGCTTCCTGCTCGGCCCGGTCGACTGCTGTGTAGGCGCCGCAGTGCACCACGTGCGTCGGATTGTAATTGCGGATGTACTGCATCACAGCATCCCGGTCCGCCAGATCAAAATCCTTGACATCCACCCCGTGATGCTCGATGCCCTCGCTGTGCAGCTGCCGGCAGATGTCGTATCCCAGCTGTCCTTCTGCTCCCGTAACCAGTACTTTCATAAGTTCGCGCACGAAATAAACTTCCGCTTCTGCCTTTCTAAGTTCTGATGCTATCTTCCCCGGAACATGCTCTCATTGAAGTCCCGGTAAGATCCGTCCAGGATATTATGCCACCAAGTTCCGTTGTCGCGGTACCACGCAATCGTCTCGCGGATGCCGTCCTCGAAATCTGTGTGCGGCTCCCAGCCGAGCTGCTCACCCATCGTGCTCGGATCGATCGCATAACGCAGATCATGCCCGGCACGGTCCGTCACAAAGGTGATCAGGGATTCCGGCTTGCCAAGCTCCCGCAGGATCGTCCGGACGATCTCCAGGTTCGTCTTCTCGTTGTGCCCGCCAACATTATAAACTTCACCCGGCCGGCCGTCCTCGAGAATCCGGTCAATTGCCGAGCAGTGGTCTCCCACATACAGCCAGTCCCGCACGTTGATTCCCTGGCCGTAGACACCCACCGGCCTGTCGGCGAGGGCGTTCGCGATCGTCAGCGGGATCAGCTTTTCCGGGAACTGATAAGGACCGTAGTTGTTCGAACAGCGCGAAATCGTCACCGGCAGTCCGAAGGTCCGGTAGTAGGCTCGCGCCAGCAGATCCGCGGAAGCCTTCGTCGCCGAGTACGGGGAAGAAGGATTGAGCGGTGTCTGCTCGGTGAAGAAGAGATCGGGCCGGTCGAGCGGCAGGTCCCCGTATACTTCGTCCGTCGAGACCTGATGAAAACGCTCAACGCCATATTCGCGGCAGGCATCCAAAAGCACCTGCACCCCGAGCACGTTCGATTCCACAAAGATGGACGGGTCTTCAATCGAGCGGTCCACGTGCGATTCCGCTGCAAAGTTGACGACGATGTCGCAGCCGGTATCACCAAGAAGGCCGAACACCGTGTTGCGGTCGCAGATGTTTCCGCGGACGAACAGAAACCGCGGCTCATCCTTCAGCGGCGCAAGCGTTTCCAGGTCGCCCGCGTATGTGAGCGCATCCAGAGCCACAATCTCCGCTTCCGGGTGCTTACGGAGCATGTAGTATACGAAATTGCTGCCGATAAAGCCGGCAGCTCCGGTCACCAGTATTTTCACGGTTGTGCTTTCTAGAAGTTGACGTCGCTGTCCGCGAGCAGCGGTGCGCTGAGATCCTTTTCGGACAGAATGGGTTCATCAATGCCCCACTCCACGCCGATCGCCGGATCATCAAAGCGTATCGAGCGGTCGTGTTCCTTTGAGTAGATCTGATCTACCTTGTACTGGAATTCTACATCATCCGTCAGCGTGAGGAAACCATGGGCAAAGCCCCGCGGAATGAAAAACTGCGTCTTGTTGTCCGCTGAGAGCTCAATACCGTACCATTTGCCGTAGGTAGCAGAGCCGCGGCGCAGATCGACAGCGACATCGAAAACGGCGCCGCGCGTGCAGCGGATGAGCTTCGCCTGGGCGTAGGGCTCGTTCTGGAAATGCAGGCCCCGCAGAATGCCTTTGCGTGCTGAATAGGACTGGTTGTCCTGGACAAACTCGCAGTCAATGCCCATCTCCTCGTACTTTGGCTTGCTGTACGTCTCCATAAACCAGCCGCGCCCGTCCCCGTAACAGTCCGGATGAATGATCCGCAGACCCTCGATGAATGTTGTTTCGCAGCGCATCAGTCCAGTATCCTCCCCTCAGCAACGGCCAGCAGATGCTGTCCATACGGTGAGTTTCCATAACGCTCGGCTGCCGCAATGACCTGCTCGCGGCTGATCCAGCGCATACGGTACGCCACTTCCTCGGGCGCTGAGAGCACAATCCGCTGCCTGGTCTGCAGCATTTTCACAAATTCCGCCGCCTCGATCAGCGAGTCAAAGGTCCCAGTGTCGAGCCAGGCAAAGCCGCGGCCCATCAGCTCCACATCGAGCGTGCCGTCCCGCAGGAAAATCCGGTTGAGATCTGTGATCTCCAGTTCGCCGCGCGGACTCGGCTTGAGCTGCCGGGCATATTCGACCACTCTGTTGTCGTAGAAGTACAGACCGGTCACCGCGTAGTTGCTGCGGGGATTCTCGGGCTTTTCCTCCAGCGATAGCACATGGCCGTTGCGGTCGAACTCGGCAATGCCGAACCGTTCCGGATCCTCCACTGAGTAGGCAAAGATCGTCGCCCGCCCGTCCTGGGCTTTCCGCGCCGCGTTCTGCATGAGGACGGTAAGGCCGTTGCCATAGAAAATGTTGTCGCCGAGAATCATGGCGCAGCTGTCGCCGCCGATGAAGTCCGCGCCCAGGATGAAGGCCTGCGCAAGACCCTCCGGCGCCGGCTGCACCTTATAGGACAGGGATATGCCGAACTCCTCGCCGCCCCCGAGCAGATTCTGGAAACGCGGCACATCGTCCGGGGTGGAGATGATCAGAATGTCGCGGATTCCGGCCAGCATCAGGGTCGAAAGCGGATAGTAGATCATCGGTTTGTCGTAGACAGGCAGCAGCTGCTTGCTGGTTGTCAGTGTGAGCGGGTAAAGCCGGGTGCCGGAACCGCCGGCCAGGATAATACCTTTCAAGAGTTCTTCGTGCGTGGCCTGCCGTCCTGCCGCACAAGGCAGCTGCAGAGCCTGCGTCTCCTTTCCTATCTTGTCGTCCGCCTCAAGCGGGATCTGTCAGCTGTCCGCGGCGCTTCCGGTCGCGTCCCCGGCTTCCGCCGCTCCCTGCCTTGCCTGCCGGCGCCACTTGAAGAAATATTTCAGCATACTCACCGAATGGATGACGAAATACCTCAGGCGTTTGGCACTGCGGCGCTGGTAGCCGTGCAGGATTTCCGCTTCGGGCACATAGACCACACGCGCGCGCTTGGCAATCTCCCGCGTCAGGTCCGCATCCTCAAAATACATGAAGTAGCGGGTGTCAAACCCGCCCTGCTCCTTGAAAAGAGCGGTCCGCAGAAACATGAAGCACCCCGTCACAAACTCAATGTCCGTGACACCACTCAGATCCTCATCAAGCATGCGGTACTCGCGCCGGTACTCTTCATAGTGCGGTATGGGAATCCGGTTCGCAATCACGTAGCGCAGCTTCGGATTGCGCTTGGGCAGCGGCTGCGGGTTCCCATTCAGATAGCAGGTAGCCGGCGTGCAGAGTCCCACATCCGGGTGCGACTGCATAAAGTCAAAAAGCTGCTTGAGTACATCGCTGCGGATCACCACGTCCGGGTTCATGACCAGATGATAGGCGGAATCTATGTGCGGGATCACGAGGTTGTTGGCCTTGCCATAGCCCATGTTCCGGTCACAGAAAATGACACTGATCTGCGGGAACTCATTGGCCAGCCGCTCAGCGCTCCCGTCCCGCGAAGCGTTGTCGATAACGTATATCTTATATTTGACGCCCTGCGTATATTCGAGCAGCGAGCGTATCGCCTCGTGCGTGCGCGGATAGTCATTATAGTTGACAATCCCCACCGTTACATCGTACTTCAAACAAACCTCCAGAACCGATCAGCCGCCGCGTGCGCTTGACCCAGCCTCAGGGGCGCTCCAGAAGCGCGTAGGCAAAGCAGTGCAGCACTTCAAACCGCTCGGGCGCGATCCTGCCGAGCAGCCCTGTGTGCTCTTCTTCCCATAGCCTCAGCGCCTCCGGCGGCAGCGAAGCGCCGGTGCCGCGGCAGGCCCGCATGCGTCCGTGCCAGCTCTGCCGAGTGAAAGGCAGTCTCCAGCGCTCCTCGCCGTGCGAGATGAGACGAAAGCCTGCCTCGTACTGCGGCGGCACATCCACTGGGCGAAAAATCTCCCCGCCGCCGCTCCAGAACGGGTTAAACTTCAGGACGAGCGCTTCGCTTTCCGCTGCGACTGGATCCTCCGCCGGCAGCCAGGAAAGATACGTTATCAGCAGCCGGCCGCCAGGCCGCAGCCATTCTTTCAGTTTCGGCGCCAGCCGCACGTGATCGAAGTAGAAAAAGCACTGTGCCGCTGTGACAGCATCCAGGCTGCCGGCTGCCAGGGACAGGTCTTCTGCCGCACTGGTTACATATTCGGCGTGCAGTCCGCGCGAAAGCTGCCTTGCCTGTGCGGTCTGCTGCGGGGATATGTCCACACCCATCCAGTGCGCTCCCCGGTCTCCCATATGCCTTGGCAGCACTCCTGTTCCGGTTCCAAGGTCCAGCACCTGCTGCCCGCTGCCGCCGATGCCGCAGTCGTTGATAACCTGATAGAACCGCGGCGGATACAGATCACGGAAAGCGGCATAGTCTGCGGCCGTCCGTCCCCAATCAAAGGGCTGGCCGCCGTCAAACTGCATGGACTTTGCCCCGGCAAATGCTTCCGCATTCACAGCACTGCACCCTCAAACTGCTTAAGCATATGGTACGTAAGTTCTATCGGCAGTCCCATCACGCCGCTAGGACTGCCGTCTATACAGCGGATAAACCGGGACGCCTCGCCCTGGATGGCGTACGCCCCGGCCTTATCCATATAGTCTGCATGATCGAGATACCAGGCAAGTTCCTCTTCCGAGATTTCCGTGAAAGAAACCCTGGTATAGTCAACACCCAGGCGGCGTTCAGTTCCTCTGCGAATGTCCACGCCGGTGCAGACGCGATGATCGCGCCCGGCTAAAAGCCGCATCATCCGCTCCGCGTCCCGGCGGTCCTGCGGCTTGCCGAGTATCTCGCCGCCGGCATATACCACCGTATCGCAGCCAATGACGACGTCACTCGGATGAAGGCGGCTGACAGCCTCGGCCTTACGGCCGGCCAGCTCGCTCACCACTTCCCGTGGATCCCCGGAATCGGTTTCCTCGCTGACGTCGCTTGATATGACCTGAAAATCCAGCGTTATACGGGACAGAAGTTCCTGACGGCGCGGCGAGGCGGACGCCAGGATGATCACTTCTGTGCCTCTTTCATCGTGATCGCGCTGAACCGGCAGGCTTCCTTGCACTTGCCGCAGCCGGTGCAGTTCTCGGTGATCACGTGATAGGGATGCCTGCGCTCCCCTTCAATGGCCTCAAACTTGCAGGCCTTCTGGCACAGACCGCATCCGACGCATTTCTCTTCATCAATCAGGGCCACCTCCGGCGGCATCGTGGCGATGATACACTTGCGCGGGCAGGCAGAGACGCACTGCTGGCAGTTGGTGCATCTCTCCGGATCCATCACCGGCAGATTGTCCTTCATCGTGATGGCGTCAAACTGACACACGCGGGCGCAGGCCGCACAGCCGATGCAGCCGGCAGTGCAGTTCACGGTGACTTTTTTGCCGCGCTGCTCATTGGTACAGGCCGCATAGACGGGCATACTCTTCGGCAGAACGACGATGGAGCGCTGCGGGCATTCCTCGACACAGCGCGAGCAGCCGGTGCAGCGGTCCTCGTCGATAAAGGCGATACCGTCCTCACCCATCGTGATGGCACCGAATTTGCAGACCTTGGCGCAGGTCCCGAGCCCGAGGCAGGCATAACTGCAGGCCTTGAAGCCGCCAGCCTGGGCATATGCCTCGCGGCAGTCATGCGCCCCTTCATATTCAAACTTATTCTTGCAGTTGCCATGGCTTCCGAGGCAGCTGATCCGTGCGACCTGCGGTTCTTTCTCCTCGACCGCAATACCCATCACGACGCCGATTTTCTTGGCGTTTTCCGATGACAGAACAGCGCAGGCCGAAACCGGTGCCTTACCATCTACAATGGCGGTGGCGAGACCGCCGCAGCCGGGATAGCCGCAGCCGCCGCAGTTCGCGCCTGGCAGCAGTTCCAGAACCAGCTCTTCCCGCTCATCTTTCTGCACCGCGAACTTCTTGCTCGCCACGCCCAGGATGACGCCGAAAACCGCGCCCAGTCCGCCCAGGACTGCCACAGACCACAGAATTGAGATCATATATTCCTCCGATCAGGTGATCGCCAGGCCCTGGAAACCCATGAACGCAATGCTCATCAGGGAAGCAGAGATGAGCGCAATCGGGAATCCTTCCATCGCCTTGGGCATGTCGTTGTAGCGCAGCCGTTCGCGGATACCGGCAAACAGCACAATGGCGAGCGTGAAGCCGAGCGCCGCACCGACGCCGTTCACGACCGTCTCGAGCAGGTTGTACTGCTCTGTGATGTTGATGATGGCGACGCCGAGCACGGCACAGTTGGTGGTGATCAGCGGCAGGTAGACGCCGAGGCTCTGGTAAAGAGCTGGGCTCGTCTTCTGCAGCACCATCTCCACGAGCTGCACCAGGGAGGCAATTACCAGAATGAAGGCAATTGTCTGCATATACTCAATCTCTAGCGGCACCAGGATCAGGTACTGGACAAGCCACGTGATCAGAGAGGCGAGCGCCATGACGAAGGTGACCGCCATGCCCATGCCCATTGCTGTCTCCACGCGCTTGGAAACGCCGAGGAACGGGCACAGGCCCAGAAAGCGGGAGAGCACGTAGTTATTGACCAGAATCGAACTGAGCAGAATGGCCAGGATACGGATGAACTGTTCCATAGATCAGTGCTCCTCCTTCTTTTCAGGTCTCAGGAAGGCCTTGTTCACGACCGCCATCAGGATGCCCAGCACCAGGAAACCGCCGGGCGCCAGAATGAAGATCAGCACATTCGGGTAGTCCGGCCCGAAGACATTGACGCCGAACAGGGAGCCGTTCCCGAGCAGCTCACGGAAGAACGCAATCATCATCAGCGCGATGGTGAAACCAATGCCCATACCAAGACCGTCCACAGCCGAGGCGAGAACGCCGCTCTTGCTCGCAAACGCCTCTGCGCGGGCAAGAATGATGCAGTTCACCACGATCAGCGGAATAAACAGGCCGAGCGATTCGTTCAGGCTCGGTATATAAGCCTGCAGCAGCATCTGCACCACGGTCACAAACATGGCAATGATGACAATGTAGCAGGGGATACGTACCTTGGAGGGAATAAAGTTCCGCAGCAGGCTGATCAGGGCATTCGAGCAGATCAGCACGAAGGTTGCCGCGCCGCCCATGCCGACGGCATTGAAAAGCGACGTCGTGACGGCGATGGTGGGACACATGCCGAGAACCAGCCGGAAAATCGGGTTCTCATTGACCACACCGTTGATGAATACTCCGCGAAGTCCTCTGTCCATATTCAGGCCTCCTCCGCCAGAAACTCAGCATAGAAATCCCGGCACAGGTTCACTGCATCCGTCACCGCACGCGAAGTGATCGTCGCGCCGGTCAGGGCCACGATTTCCCCGGTGGTGCCGCCCGGTGTCTTGGTGACGACCAGCGGGCCGTCGGCACCGACGTACTGTCCCAGAAATTCCGGCTCGGTCGCATTGGCCCCGAGGCCGGCCGTCTCCTCATGAGAGGTGATGTCCACGCCGGTGACGATGCCGGCCGTATCAATACCGACCGTCAGGCACAGATTCGGGCTGTAGCCGTTTGTGCGGACCGACATCGTGAAGCCCACTGTTTCGCCGCCCGACGTTCCCCGGTATACATCTTCAATGATCCCGTACGTGTCCCCGTCGGCGCCGAAGGCAGTGAGATCCATCTGCTCAAAGTCCTGACCCTCCGGCAGCACCGTCTGCCGCGACTCGTTGGCCTTGAGGATCTGCTGCTGCTCAATCGGGCCGGCCGTCACCGAATGGACAAGACCGAGGATAAAGCCGGCCGCCAGGGTGATGATCAGCAGGCGCAGCGTCAGCGTGCCGACGCTGTCCATTTTCTTAGTCTGAGACACTTGGCACCTCCCCGAATACTTTCCGCTTGAATGCCTTGTCGAGCAGCGGTGCAGTGAGATTCATAAAGAGAATCGAGAACGATACGCCTTCCGGGTAGCCGCCCCAGTAGCGGATGACCATCGTGATGACTCCGCAGCCGACCGCATAGATACACTGCGCTGCCGTGTTCATCGGCGCGGAGACGTAGTCCGTGGCCATGAAGATCGCGCCGATCATCAGGCCGCCCGCAAACAGGTTGAAAAGAACCATCTCCGGCTGGCCGAGCAGCAGCGTGAAGAGTGCCACCGTTCCCATGTAGACAGCCGGGATCACGAACGTGATCACCTTGCGGAACAGCAGGTACGCCCAGCCGATCAGCAGGGCCAGCGCGCTTGTCTCTCCGATGCAGCCGCCGACATTGCCGATAAAGAGATCCCAGTTGCCTGCGATCGGCACTTCCGGGTTGGAAAGCGCCGCGAGCGGCGTCGGGCTCGTCATCGCATCCGGTCCGGCAAACGGCGCATAGTAGCTCGTCATGATCACCGGAAACGAAATCAGCAGAAAGCAGCGCGCGGCCAGCGCCGGGTTGACGAAATTCTGACCGATGCCGCCAAAGAACTGCTTGACGATGATGATCGCAAAGGCAGAGCCAACGACCGGCACAAACCAGGGCGTCTCCGGCGGCAGGTTGAGCGCAAGCAGCAGGCCCGTCACCACAGCGCTGAGATCATTGACCGTGATCTCGCGCCCGGCGCACTTTTCAAACAGTGCCTCGCAGCCGATGGCGCTTGCGATCGCGAGCGCCATCGTGAGCAGTGTCCCGGGGCCGAAGAACACCACGCCGGCGATGCAGGCCGGCAGCAGCGCGATAAGGACATCGCGCATAATGCTCTGGGTAGTCGTCTGCGTGCGGATGTGCGGCGAAGGCGACAGGAGCAGTCCCCGCTCAAAATCTTGTTCCGGAATCGTCATTCAGCGGCCTCCTTCTTCTGCTTCTCGAGCAGGCGTTTCGCCTGAATCTTGGATTTGGCAAACGCAATCGACTGCGCGAGCGGCCGGTTGGCGGGACAGATGTAGCTGCAGCTGCCGCAGCTCATGCAGTCCATCGCATGATTGCCTTCGGCCGTCTCAAAGTCGTCGGCGACGGTAGCATCCATCAGCAGGACCGGCTCAAGGAACATCGGGCAGACCGTGAGGCAGCGGGAGCAGCGGATACACTTGGTCTCCTTGGCAAGCTCCGTGAAGTGAGAGTCGAGTGTCAGGATGCCCGAAGTGCTTTTGGTGACCGGACACTCAATGGTCGGCAGGATCTTGCCCATCATCGGGCCGCCGGAAATGATTTTCATCGGCGTCGCCGAGTAGCTGCCGGTCGCATGAATGGCGTCCTGGATACTGGTACCGATGCGCAGCAGGATATTGCACGGCTGCTCGACCGCGCCGGTGACTGTCGTGATCCGCTGGATCGAGGGTTCCCCGTTCTGGAACAGATCAGCGACCGCAGCTGCCGAGGCCGCATTCACCACCACAACCTGGGCATCCATCGGCAGACCGCCGGCCGGGACCTTGCGGCCCGTGAGCGCGTAGATCAGCGTCTTTTCATATCCCTGCGGATATTTGGTCTGCACAGCCTTGACGCGGATGTTGCGCACTTTCTCGGCCGCCCGGCTCATGACCGCGATCGCGTCCGGCTTGTTGTCCTCGATGCCGATCAGGGCCCGCTTGACGCCAAGCGCCTGCATCATCACCTGCGTGCCGTACAGGACAACGTCCGGCCGCTCGATCATCAGACGCTGGTCAGCCGTCAGGAACGGCTCACACTCGGCGCCGTTGATGATCAGCAGGTCCACTTTCTTCTGCGGCGGCACAGAGAGCTTGACGTGCGTCGGGAACGCGGCGCCGCCCATGCCGACAATGCCGCCTTCCTGGATGGCTGCCACAATCTCGTGCGGCTCCATTGTCCTGTAGTCGCGCGGCTGCATATAGTCTTTTTCGTCCGTGAAGTCATTTTCAATGACGATGGCCGTTTCCGGCTTACCGGACAGTCCCGGGATCTGCTCAATCCCCAGCACGGTGCCGGACACGCTCGAATGCAGCGGTACAGACATAAAGCCGTCCGCATCCGCTATTTTCTGACCCATGCGTACCCGGTCGCCGGCATTGACACAGGGTACAGGGGGTTTGCCCAGATTCTGGGCGAGCGGAATTCTGACGATCGCCGGCGGGGTCATTTCCTTAATGGGAATGCCGCTGGTTGACGCCTTACCTTCAGCTTCGCGGTGCAGCGGATGAATCCCGCCCCGGAATGTGAGTCCCATATATTATCTCTTCCTCCAACAGCCATTAAGAGGCCAGATTATCCCACCAATTATAGCAAGGTACCGGCGCTCCTGCCAAAAAAAGCGTCCGGAAAGTCCGGACGCCCCGCGCGGCTCCATTTTATCTGCTCTTGACCAGCAGCGTGCAGTGTGCCTTGCCGTCCGGCGCATACTGCGCGGGAACGGTGCTTTCTACGGCGAACGAATAATCTATATTGAGCGAGCCCGCCGCCATATCGCGCTGAGCCTGCTCCCAGGCGGCCAGACTGCATTCTTCGATGCTGCCGGCCGCACTCTCGGTCTCGTAGCGGCGGAAACCGCCCCCCGCCTCGAGGTTCTTGAGGTATTCCGGGCTGACCATGCGGATTGTCACCGTGATCGGTCCGCCGCTCTGAACGGTTTCATAATCGGTATATTCCGTGACCGGCATCAGCGCCGGATTGAACGTTCCGTCGCTCGCAAACATCAGCGGCAGCTTGCCGGAGCCAATGTCACCCCAGATCTCCGCCGTTTTCGCCATTCCCTCCGGGCCCATATCGGCCTGGAACGTGACTGCGTCCAGCTGGTAGCTCATACGTTTTCTCCTCACATGTCCTGCGGACCCTGCCGGTCCATCCCCATTTCATCCGGTCCGGCCCCCGTGAGCCCTACCGTCAACCTCCTGCTTATTTTATTCGGGCCCCGCGCTGCCGGCAACTTCCGCCTGCGCGGTGTATAATGGGCGGCAGACCCACAGAAAGGAATTCTCATGTCCAGTCTTCTTGTGCTTATCGCCCTGCTCATCACACTCGCGTGCGGGCTCGTTTTCTGCTTCCGCGGTCTCAAATGGATGCGGATCGTCATTGCCATTTATGCTTTCTGGCTCGGTGCTTCCACAGTATATAACTGGGTTGCGCCCTATGGAGCCGGTGCATCATGGCCATGGTGGGCCGCGGGCGCTGCCGGTCTGCTGCTCGTCATTCTCTCGTACGTGTTTGAGAAGCTGGCCTTCTTTATCACCGGCGGCCTGCTCGGCATTGCCGTCTACCGCCTGGTTGCCGCGTTCAATCCGGTCTTCTTTGGTTCGCTTCCAAGCGGAATGAGCTTTCTGATCGGTGTGATCTTTTTCCTGATCTTCGGCTTCGCGGCCGTCTCGGCACGGAAGTTTGTCCTGATTGCAGCCACCTCCATCTGGGGTGCCTATACCACCGTAACGAGCGCCGGCATCATCATCGGCATGCTCATTTCACCGCCATCCGGCTACCTGCCGGCCTTCACCAGCCTTGGGGTATACGAACGCTTCAGTGTTTTCGCCTCGCTGCCCGCCGCCGTGCCGGTCGCCTGCATCATCGTGCTCGCTGTCGCCGGCATCCTCGTGCAGCGGCGCCGGATCTGAACGCGCGCCCGTCAGGGCAGTTTTCGGGCACAGTACCCCAAAAATTTCCTTGCGAAAAGCGCAGTATTCTGCTATACTATTTATAGGGGCATGCCGCCCTCATCTGTAGGGCGGTGCAGCCGCTGTCCGCAGACAGCGCTGAGGCGTGGCAGCCGCCTCTACTTTCCAACGTGAGATGACTGCATCTCACGACTCCCGCAGCATCCTTGCTGCGAGAGCTGCCAGTGCAGAGCAGATGCATGTGCGTTAAGTGCTCTAAGCCGGGATGAGGCTTGGGGACGAAAAGCCCGAGCGGCTTGCGGTACATGTGTCCCGTCCGCTGCTCACCAATTAAGGAGCCGAATACTTCTTTTGCGGGGAGCTGCAAGCAACCCGCCGGCCTGTCATATCTGCCGGCCGATGAAAGGAGTATTTTTTGTGTCCAAAAAATTTGACACCCGCGAACTCGTGCAGGCCGCCCTGCTTCTCGCAGTCGCCGTTCTGCTGAATTTTGTGGCGATTTATCTGGGGCCTTCTCTCAAAGTATCCTTGGCGCCCTGCATCGTGATTTTCGCCGGCGCCTACCTGGGGCCGGGAAAAGGCGCCCTTGTGGGAGGCCTTTCGGATGTGCTGGTTCTGCTGATCAAGGCCCTTCCGGGGGCGTATTTCCCAGGGTTCACCCTGACAATGGCGCTCTACGGATTCCTTGGCGGCGTGCTGCTGCGCAGCGTACGCACCCGGCCGAGTGCGGCAAGGACAATCGGCAGCACCCTGGTGATCCAGAGCGTCTGTTCGCTGGCACTCAACACGCTCTGGCTGACGATGACAACCGGCAACCCCTACGGACTGCTTTTTGTCTCAAGACTGCCGCTCACGTTCATCTCCGGCGCCTTCTACGTAGCGGTCCTGATGGTGCTGTTCCGCTACCAGGCCAAGATCCTGCATCACCCAGCGGCATCCTGATGGAGAACGTCGACGTGCAGACTGCGGAGCACATCGAGCGCTGAGCGGAATTTTTCCGGATCCGCGCTGGCTGTGAGGTCTGCATCGACCACAATGTCCGCTTCGGGAAGTGCCGTGCGGGCGAGGGCAGCGTTGGTGCTGACGCAGATGTCGGTCACCAGGCCGCATAGTTCAACCGCATCGTAACCCTCCCGGCGGAGGTGCTCAAAGAGGTCCCTGGAGCCAAACGTGTCCTTCTCGAGCCGGAGATCCTCATCCCGGATCTCACCGGCCACCGGAGATGCGATCTGCCAGCCGTCCGTGCCGTGCACGCAGTGCGCGACCGGCAGATGGCGACCCTCATGTGAATCAAGATAATCCGGCCCGTGCGTGTCGAGTGTGAAGACGACGTCTTCCCCGTCCGCGCGGGCCTTCTGTATGCGTGCAGCAATCGCGGGTCCAATGACCTCGGCCCCGGGAAATCCAAGCGAGCCGGTGACAAAGTCATTCTGATAGTCGACAACGACGAGACATTTTTTCATGAAAGCTCTCCCAAAGCGGGGTCCCCTTCCGGGTCCCGCGCGCCGGCGGGCCCCGGAAAGACTGTGGCAGGCTGGCCTTGCGGCCCGCCTGCCACTTGAAAGGGTGGGAATCTGCGGCCCAAAAGCCGCATTTAGATGCTACTCCCTGCCGGGCTTTCCTGCAAGCGGGCGCGCGAACACAAGCGTCCCGTATGCGGGCAGCACATTCCCTGCTCCGCTCAGAAGCTCAGCGTCCGGAGGCACCGGCACCGCGGCAGGTGCACAGCTGTAGTTCTGCACGAACACGTACTCGCGGCTGCCGTCCGTACGGCTGGTGACTTCACACCCATCCGGCACGTCAGCGAGTATTGGGCGCAGATTCCGCTGCCGCATGATGCGTTCTGCAAGGTCCTTATGCAGCGAAGCTTCCGCGTCCGCACACAGATAGTATGCCCTGCCAAGACCATATCTGTTGACAGTCAGGGCCGGCCGGCCCTGGTAGAAATCCTCAGCGTACTCGAGCAGCGGCTTGGCGCCATTGAGCCTGACGATCTCGCAGAGATTGCGGCAGACGTAGCTCTTCCCGCCTGCAAGGCCGCCATCTGCTGCAGGCACCAGACGGTTTTCCTCGCCGTCGTAGAGCGCATCGATCTCTTCGCGCCGCAGTCCGAGGACGTCCGTGAGGTCATGCGGCGCCGGTCCGAGGAAACAAAGGTCCGTCTCGTCAGCGACCCCGCTCCAGTAGGTCATAATGAGCGTCCCGCCCCGGCTGACAAAATCCCGCAGCCGCTCTGCCGTCCCGGGATGCAACATATACAGCATAGGTGCCGCCACGATTTCGTAGGAACCGAGCGGCGAGCTGGCCGGGATGACGTCTACGTTCAGAGCGCTGCGCCGCAGGCCGCCATAGACCTTGACGAGCGTCTCATGATAGTGGAGCCTGGCATTGCGGGGCCCCTGCGCGTCTTCCATGGCCCAGCGGCTCTCCATGTCCCACAGGACAGCGGCCGGCGCTTCCACGCGGGAGTGCGCCAGCGGCTCCAGAGTGCCGAGCACAGATCCGAGCTGCGCAGCCTCGCGAAAAACCCGGGTGTCTTCGCCGCCGTAATGATCGATTACAGCGCCATGCAGCTTTTCAGAGCTGCCGCGGCTCTGCCGGATCTGAAAAAACTGTACGCTGTCCGATCCGTGTGCGACCGCCTGCAGGCCGGCGCAGGCAAGCATGCCAGGCCGTTTCGCTTTGGAAACCTCATGCCAGTTCGGGCTGGCCGGGCAGGATTCCATGAGGAGAAAGGGCGCTTCCTTGAGTCCGCGCATCAGGTCGTGCTGCAGTCCTGTCTCGAGTGCCGTCTCCGCATCGGCACCCCGGTGCCAGCGCGGGTAGCTGTCCCAGGAGACGATGTCCACTTCCTTCGCCAGGCGGCCGTAATCGAGCCCAGTATAGTCATCCATGAGGTTGATTGTCGTCGGCTGCCTGGCGCCGCCGGCGCGCAGCGCCTCAATCTCATGGCGCAGGAAATCGGCCGTCTGTGCTGTCACAAAACGCTTCCAGTCGAGGTTGAGTCCGTGCAGGGCGCTGTCCCCCCGTGAAGACGGACTTTCAATCTGGGAAAAATCTGTATAGGTGTGACTCCAGAAGGCCGTCCACCAGGCGTGGTTGAGCGCATCGATGTCCCCGTCGTAGCGGTCTTTGAGCCAGCCGCGGAATGCCTCCTGGCACAAGGGGCAGTGACATTCGCCGCTGTACTCGTTTGAAACGTGCCACATGAGCACAGCCGGATGATCCGCGAAGGTCTGTGCCAGCCGGCTGTTGATCATTTGCACTCTGTCCCTGTAGGCACCCGATGTGTAGCAGTGGTTGTGCCGGGCGCCGAACAGCTCGCGCGTTCGGTCCTCCCGCACGCGCAGGACCTCCGGGTACTTCTCAGCCAGCCAGCGCGGCCGGGCTCCCGAAGGCGTGGCCATGATCGTTGAGATACCGCCCGCGTGCAGGCGGTCCACCATGCGCTCCAGCCAGTCAAACGTGAAAACATTCTCCTCCGGCTCGAGCGCTGCCCAGGAGAAAACACCAAGCGTTACGGTGTTGATGTGCGCCTTTCTCATAAGCTCAATGTCCCGCTCCAGGATGTGCGGATAGTCAAGCCACTGCTCCGGGTTGTAGTCGCCGCCGTAGAGGAACTCCTCTGGCAGCATCTGTGCTGTGTTCACTCTGTTCTCCTTCGGTATGCTTATCCCGCCGTCCTTACGCGGGCCTTGGCCGCAGCGAAACGGGAAAACCCGGAAGATCTCTCCTCCGGGCTCTCTGCTGATATTCTCCTGTCGCTAACAGATTGCTTTAATCCTCTGAATCAGAACTGCCGGTATCCGTCTCATCTGCGCTGCCGCTGTCTGACGGGCCGTTCGGCGTCTCGGCTGTGTAGCCGTTTTCAGCTGCCTTGGCCGCCGACGGCGCGCCGTTGAATATCCAGCCGAGGTCCTTGCCGCGCAGCTGGGCAATCTGGATCAGCTGCGAGATCGTGACAAACTTATACCCTTCGTCTTTCAGCTCCTTGATGATGCGGTCATAGGCGTCGACGGTCGTCTCGCGGATATCGTGCGACAGAACCAGCGCACCGTCATGCATTTCCCCGCCGTTCACGACGTTTTCATAGACGATGTCCGGGTCGCGGTTTTCCACTTTCCAGTCGTTCGGGTCGACGTCCCACAGAATCTGCATCCGGCCGATGCTCGCCGCAACATCCGAATTGATCGCACCTTCCGGCGGCCGGTCAATGATCGTTCTGAGACCGGTCGCTGCCTCGATCGCATCGTTTGCGCGCGAAATCTGATCCATAACCTCGTCATAGGACCATTTGAGGAAATTCTTCGAGTGGTCCCAGCTGTGGGTGCCGATTTCGTTGCCGTTCTCGTACGCTTCCTTCACGATCTCCGGGTATTTCTCTGCAAATTCCCCCACCATAAAGAAAGTTGCATTGACATCGTTGTCTTTCAGGACTTCCAGGAGCCGCGGTGTCGTTGTTTCAAATGGTCCGTCATCAAAGGTCAGTGCCACGACCTTATCATTGTAGGGATCAATTCCATCCAGGCTCTTCGGCGACATGAAATTGCCTTCGATATTCAGCATGTCCACTTCGGAGACGTAGTCACTCCCCGAAGAAGGCGTTTCTTCCGCCTCCGGCTCTTCCGATTCCTCCGGCAGCGTTATCTCTGTTGGTTCCGGCGTAACAAAATAACCGGCCACTGAAGAAAACTGCTCCGGCTCGTTGACGTTTGCAAACGCCGCTGCGCTTGTCGCCTCCACGGCGCTTACGCCGGATGAGACCACATCGGTGCCGGCTGCTGTCGCCGGACTGCCCGAACAGCTGCTCAGCAGCATCACGCCGCTGAACATGGCAGCCAGTACGCTGCATGTTCCTCTCTTATTCACTGATCAAGCCCTCCTCGTTCCGGACGGCCTGCCTGCTTGGGCAGATTCCGGAGACTCTTTCCATTTGACGCACGCGGTGCAAAAAAGTTTCATCCCGGGCGTTAGCCCGGGCCCTGCGGTGGTATCTGTTGGGCATGGACACGCCAACTGACTACGCAAACCCCAGGAACTGGATCTCGCAGCCTACGGGCCGCCGCCTCAAGCATGCCGTCGACGCTTTTTTCGTCTACCCGACCGTTTACCGTCATCCGGATACGGGTTCGCATCACCTGATGCCGATTGACAGCCCGCTGTTTCGGGGTGCAGCCCGGGTCGCCACCTACCAGAGGGACCGCTTTCTCTCTGAAGACTGCAATATCTTCGCGCCCTACTACCGGCAGGTCGGCATGGAGGTTCTTTCCATGCGGCGAAGCAGCTTTGACCATATTTCCAAGACCCCGTATCACGATGTGCGCAGCGCATTTTTCTATTACCTGGAAAATCTGAATGGCAGCCGGCCCTTTATCCTGGCCGGGCACAGCCAGGGGAGCGACATGCTGATCAAGCTTCTGTGCCATGACCTTAAGGACCCGGAGCTCCGACGGCGCCTCATCGCTGCCTACCTGATCGGCTACTCACTCACGCGCCAGGAGCTTGCGCAGTTCCCGCACGTTCGCCTCGCCCAGGCAGCCGACGATCTTGGATGCGTCATCACCTACAACACCTCTGCTCCCGGCGCTGCCGTCCTGCCGGTGGTTCTGCCCGGCGCCGTGGCCGTCAACCCGCTCACCTGGTCTTCGGGTCCGCAGTACGCTCCGCCGCAGGCCAATCCGGGAAGCGTCTTCCTTGATGCCGGACCATTCCGGGTTTCCAGAAAACACTTCACCGGTGCCCGTATCGATGAACAGACCGGCCTGCTGATGATAGACGAGGATGCCTACAGGCGCCTCGGCCGCCCGCATACTCTCCACTCGTTCGACA
The DNA here is from genome assembly GCA_014805015.1 of Clostridia bacterium. Taxonomy (GTDB): domain Bacteria; phylum Bacillota; class Clostridia; order Christensenellales; family Christensenellaceae; genus JAAUYQ01. Next base: position 26,236 of record JAAUYQ010000009.1, read on the forward strand.
TCCCGCTCTTTGAGGCCAGCCTCAGGGTGAACGTCGCAACCCGCATCGCCGCCTTTGCAGCCCGCAGCTGAAACAGGGGCCGAACGGGAAAAGGGCTGCCCCGCCACGCGGCCGGTGCAGCCCTTTTTCTCCCATTCGCTGTTTACTTATAAGCCCGCGGCTCAGCCCATCCAGCTGCCGAACTGCACGATGAAGGACGCAAAAACGACCGCGACCATGCTCATCAGCTTGATCAGGATGTTGAGTGACGGACCGGAGGTGTCCTTGAACGGATCGCCGACAGTGTCACCGACGACAGCCGCTTTGTGCTGGTCGGAGCCCTTGCCGCCGTGATGTCCGGATTCAATGTACTTCTTGGCGTTATCCCAGGAACCGCCCGCATTGCTCATCATGACGCCCAGCGTAAACCCGCTTGCCGTCGCGCCTGCCAGCATACCGACGACGCCGTCTGCGCCGAGGATGAGGCCGACGATAATCGGGGCCAGGAAACCGAGGATGGCCGGAGCCAGCATCAGGTGCAGTGCACTCTTGGTGCAGATGTCGACGCAGGCCTCATAATCAGGCTCTGCCTGTCCGGTCATGATGCCCTTGATCGTCTTGAACTGACGCCGCACTTCCACAACGATTTTCTGCGCGGCTTCGCCGACAGCCTGCATCGTCATGGCCGAGAACATGAAGGGCAGCATAGCACCCACGAGCACGCCCATCAGGACCGTGGGATTGAGAAGCGAGATGGTATCGGAGTTAAGACCTGCCTGGTCGGCAAACGCCGCCACCAGTGCAAGCGCCGTCAGAGCGGCCGATCCGATAGCGAAGCCCTTGCCGGTCGCTGCGGTCGTATTGCCGAGCGAATCGAGAGCATCGGTGCGCTCCCTGACGATGGGCGGCTCGCCGCTCATCTCAGCCAGACCGCCGGCATTGTCCGCAACCGGGCCGTAGGCGTCCGTCGCCAGCGTGATACCGAGCGTTGCCAGCATGCCGACTGCCGAGATGGCCACGCCGTAAAGGCCGATCTGGAAACCGCCGGCTGTCAGCGTGCCGCCGGAGCTGAAGTAGCTTATCAGCACGCTTGCGACCACGACCAGCACCGGTACAAAGGTCGATTTCATGCCGAGCGCCAGACCGTCAATGATGGTCGTCGCCGCACCGGTCTCCGAGGCTTCCGCCAGTTCCTGTGTCGGCTTGTACTCGTCGCTCGTGACATACTCGGTGTAGTAGCCGATGATGATACCGGCCACCAGACCGGAGAGAATCGCCACATACACGCCGATATGCTCGAAGCCGAGCATGCCCTGCACCAGGAAGAAGCTGCAGACAGCCACGATGGCCGCTGCGATGTAGGTGCCTTTGTGCAGTGCGCTCAGAAGTGCTTTCTGCGAAGCATCTTCCTTTGTCCGCACGAAGAAAGATCCGATTACGCTCGCCAGAATACCAAGCGCCGCAATCACCATCGGCAGCAGCAGGCCGCTTTCACTCAGACCCGCCGCGATCGCCAGCGCACCGGCCGAAATAATTGAACCGACGTAGGACTCGTACAGGTCAGCGCCCATGCCCGCCACGTCACCGACGTTGTCGCCGACGTTGTCTGCGATTGTTGCCGGGTTGCGCGGATCGTCCTCAGGAATGCCCGCCTCGACCTTACCGACCAGGTCAGCGCCGACGTCCGCCGCTTTTGTGAAGATACCGCCGCCNACNCGNGCNAACAGNGCCATGCANGANGCGCCCATNCCGAACATCAGCATGTTGGTTGCAATCTCTGCCATGTTGCCCTGGTAAAAGGCATAGAGGATGAGGTACCACAGAACGAGGTACAGCAGCCCCAGTCCGACCACGGTCATACCCATGACGCTTCCGGATGAGAAGGCCACACGCAGTGCCGCATTCAGGCTCTTTTCCGCTCCGGTTACCGTACGGGAATTGGCAGCCGTGGCGATCTTCATGCCGACAAAACCTGCCAGGCCGGAGAACACGCCGCCGACGATGAACGCCACCGGAACAAAGTAGGACATGAAACCACATGCCGCAAGAATGACCAGAACAATCGTGACCAGGATAAAGAAGATTGTCACGCTGCGGTACTGCCGGCTCAGGTAAGCGTTGGCACCGCGGCGGATAGCGGCCGCGATCTGGCGCACCTTCTCGCTGCCCTCTCCCTTGCCGAGGACGTTTCTGGCCATTACCAGCGCAAACACAAGAGCCAGTATAGCTCCGGCAAGCGCCCAGTAAACCATAGACTACACCTCCAAGTATAGAATTGTCTTCGGACGGCCGGAATGGGCCGTCTTCTGCTTTGTCACAATTATATTACGGCACTTTGGCTTTGAAAAGANGAACGGAGCGCTCCTTGAAGTACCCAAAGGCTCCGGCGGCGCCGAGAGAGCCGCCGGAGCCTTTGGGCACTACGTATTCAGGTAAGAGCGGCATAGCGTTTGGGTATCAGCACCGGGCAGGCTGCGGCGCACAGGNCGCAGAGCACGGCAAACAGCCAGTAGGCTGCCTGCTCAGACCAGCCGAACAGAGCGCCGGTCACGACCGGTCCGAGAAAAATCCCGATCGCGTACACCGACTGGAAGATGCCGGTTGCTGCTCCGCGCTGCGCCGGCGGCACCGATTCCATGACAAAACCGGCCAGCACCGCCAGCGTCACGCCGTAGCAGATGCCGGAGAGCACATCCATCACGTAAATGGAGGGGATCGAAGAGTAGAAATCCGGCACGCAGCTCACAGCGCCGGCTGCGAACGTCCAGAACAGCATCCAGATACCGCCGATTCTCCGGTACAGCCTGGTCGCCATCACCAGCGAGGTCACGCTGGTCACGGCGAAATACACGACCTGCATCAGGCCGAGCTGCATGCTGTCTGCCCCGAGCCGCTCCGCAATGACAGGCGTGAAGGTCGTCGGTACCGCAAANCTCACCATCTGCGAAATCAGCGCCAGCATGCAGAAGACCATAAGGTCCCGGCTTTGGAACAGGGAAAGCTGAGACTTAAGCGTCCGCCCTTCCCGTTTCTCCATGGGCACATCCCGCAGGCAGATGACAGTAACAAGTCCCGCCGCGGCAGCCAGCANGGCCGTCACGAANGTCGCCCGGTAACCAAAATACTGGGCTGCAAAGGCACAGGACACGGCAGCGAGAACCTTGCCGGCATTCGCGTCAAACGAAAGCATTCCCTGGCCCTTCACCTGCGCTCCGTGCTGGTATTTCGTGTACGCGGCACTCAAGACCACCCAGTAGGCGGCGGCTGCTCCGGCCACGGTCCGGCCGGCTATGATCCAGCCGACGGATTCACCGGCCAGGAACAGCAGTGCCGAGATGACCATCAGGGCAAAGCCGCTGATAAGGAGCAGTCTGTCCCGCCCCAGGCGGTCGNTCCACAGCCCCAGGCTGNAGCGCAGCACTATCTGCAGCACGCCGTAGACACCGCCGATCAGACCGATCAGGGCGGCATCTGCCCCGAGGGAGCCGGCATAGGCCGGCAGAATCGGGACGTAGGCAAACATGGAGAACCACATGAGNCCTGCCGCGAGGTCCATGAGCCGCGTATTCCGGCGCGCCAGCCGGCCCTCTTCCATCAGCCCCGCGTCCTCAGGTCATGTGCTCGTACTTCTTGGGCACGAGCAGCGGACACAGCACAGCCGCCAGCACAGAGATGCCGGCAAAGAACCAGTAGGCGAAGTCGAACGAGAATTTCTCCATCAGCACACCGGTCAGGGTGGGCCCGATAAAGACNCCGATCGAGTAGATAGACTGGAAAACGCCCAGGGCGCCGCTGCGGTCGAGCTTGGGCACGCCGCTCACCACAAAGCCGGACAGGGCGGCGAGCGAGACGCCGTAGCAGTAGCCGGACAGGATCTGCATCACGTANATCATCCACATCTGTGTATAGAACTGCGGTATGCAGGAGACAGCACCGAGCACAAAAGAGTAGGCCAGCATCCGGATGCCNCCCACTTTCTCGTAAAACTTCGTGCCGGCAATCAGGCTCGTGAAGCCGACCACGGTCACGTAGACCAGCTGAATGAGACTGAGGTCCGTGCTGTTCGCCCCAATCTTCTGGGCCGCCACCGGCGTGAACGTCGTNGGCACGGCGAAGGAGATCATCTGCGAGAGCATNCCGAGGATTCCAAAGAAGATGATCTCCTTGTTCTTCATCAGCATGAACTCTTCCTTNAGGGAAAGACGCTCAGCATGCACGCCAGTACGGCCTTTGTGGCCGCCCATCAGCGCCAGCAGCAGCACGCCCACGGCACCCGCTACAATCGCCACCACGAAGTTGCGTTTGTAGGCGAGGCCCTGGGAGGCAAAGATGCAGCAGGTGCAGCCAATCATCTTGCCGAGGTTGGCGGAAAAGGAGATCTGCCCCTGACCGGCCACTTCCTTGTCCTCGGGGACGAATTTGGCATACGTGGAGCAGAAAATGACCCACCAGGCAGAGCCAGCCGCAGAGATGGCCCTGGCAATGAACAGTCCGGTGACACTGTTTGTGAACAGGAAGACCAGGCCTGACACAATGACAATTGCCATACCGGCAATCAGCAGCAGCTTGTCCTTGCCGAGGCGTCCCGCCATGTATCCGAGAATAATGCACAGGAAAATCGGCAGCAGNCCATAGACACCGCTGATCAGGCCGATGGCGCTCGAAGTGGCTCCAAGACTGGAGGCGTACGCCGGCAGAATCGGAACGTATACGTACATCGAGACCCAGATCATGGCCCCGGCCAGGAACAGCAGAACAGCGTTGCGCTTCATTGGTTTGCGGCAAGGAGACTCCCGCCTCTGCAGGCGGCGGAGGAATTGCCGTACGCTCCTTTCNTTGGATATCTGTCTCCGTCCTCCATAGTGTTTGGCCAAAGGTTTCCTACATAATAGAACTTCAGCGCCCCTTCTGCACGCTCTCTCAGGCTCCCATGAGATAGTAGAGCGCGAGCGCACCGTAGGCGTTCAGCATGACAGCGCCGGCGCCCGCGAAAAGCACGGCGCGTTTTGGCCGCATGACGCCGTCCGCCAGCAGATAAAGCAGCGCATAGGGNAGCAGATCCACCGTGTAGCGTGCCCCGAACTGCCAGCCGCCGAACGTCTTGTGCGAAAGCAGCAGCAGCATGTTCGCGGCAAAGCAGATGACAATCAGGGCCTGCCGCCGCCGGAAGCGCCGGCGGACGATATCCCGGATCAGGTAGGCCAGGAAGACCAGGAACAGAGGGTTGGCGACAAAAAACATGAACCCGTCAAATTCCGGGAACACCAGAGAACCGTCGCTGCCGAAGTAGATGGGGCGCATCCAGATATTCCAGGCATTTTCCCCGATGTACGCCGGATCAAACTGTCCGAGCTCCGCCTGGGCAAACTCCGGCAGGTAGTTGTGACCGAACTCAAACGGGTCGCCGAAGCGCGCCTGATTGTAGGCCATGTAGCAGGCTCCCGTGAGGGCGGGAATGATCAGAATGCGCACCGCTCTCCAGAGCCGTCCGCCCGGCTTGTCGCGGTGCCAGATATTCCAGACAAAGAAAATCCACAGACCGGCCAGCAGACAGATCGAAAACGGCCGGCAGCCGACGGCAAACCCCACCAGGGCCAGGCTGAGGGCCGGCCGCCGGCAGAGCATGGCCCACACAGCACCGGTCGTGAGGGCCAGATTGAAGCCTTGGGCAATGAACCAGACACCGCCGAAGACAGACATGCTGAGCATGTTGCTGCCCATGACATAGAACACAGCCCAGAAGGCGGCCCAGGTGTCTTTGGCACCCTCGTGCCGGAAACACTCATAGGCGCAGGCCACTGCCGTCAGGCAGGCCGCGATGAGCACCAGATTCCCCGGCACGTGCTCGCCAAGCAGAGCTGCCAGTGGCAGCATCACGACGCTTGGAAAAGGCGGGAACGAAACGTACAGCTGTCCCTCGTAGACCGCGAGCTCCAGCCACGTGTACTGCGGGCTGATCGTCGCGTGCCCTTCAAGCCAGCTCCTGGCCTGCAGCGAGTAGCTGTCGTAAATGTTGGGGCCGAAGATGGCACTGCCGCCAGCAGCACTGGTGAGGTCAAACAGGAGCAGGTAACCGAAAAAGAGCAGCAGCAGCGTGCCGAGCAGCGTCCAGTCGAACCCTTTTTTGCGCCGCACAATCATTCCGGCAGCGAAATGACCAGACCAATTGGGCAGTGGTCGCTGCCCATGACGTCCTTGTAGATCATGGTCTCACGGATGTCGGCTTCCAGGGAAGCACTCACAAGGAAATAGTCGATGCGCCAGCCGGCGTTGCGCGGCCGGGAGCGGCGCATGTAGGACCACCAGGTGTAGGCTTTTTCCTCATCCGGATGCTGGAAGCGGTACGAATCCGTAAGTCCAAGCGCCAGAAGCTTCTCAAACTGGTGTCGCTCCTGCTCCGAGTAGCCGGCGCTGCCCTCATACTGCTCCGGATCATAAAGGTCAATCGGATGGCGCGCCACATTCATGTCGCCACAGATAATCACCGGCTTTTCAGCCATCCGTTCCCGAATGTACGCAGCAAAATCCTCCTCCCAGCGCACCCGGTAGTCAATGCGGGCGAGCTCGGCCTGTGAATTGGGCGAATAGACTGTGATCAGATAATAACCCGGATACGCAAGCGTGATGACGCGTCCCTCATGACGGTGCTCATCGCCGCCGAAATCATAGGTTGCCGCGAGCGGTTCGCGGCGCACAAAGACCGCAGTGCCGCTGTAGCCCTTGCGGTCCGCGCTGTTCCAGTACTGGTAATAGCCGGGCAGGTTTACTTCCACCTGTCCCGGCTGCATCTTGGTTTCCTGCAAGCAGAAAGCGTCCGCATCCACGGACGCAAAAAAATCGTAGAAACCTTTGCCGATAGCGGCCCGCAGGCCGTTCACGTTCCAAGAGATCAGTTTCATGTGTATGTGTGCCGGTATCTGTCCTGCTGCTCAGGCCTCCCCGCTCTTCTCCTCAGCGGGAAACAGATTCAGGAAGTCAAGCGTGGCAAAGTAGTCCGCCGGCGTTTCTGCCCGGCGGATCAGTTCCGTGGTGCCGTCTTCTTTCAGCAGGACCTCTGCCCCGCGCAGTTTGCCGTTATAGTTGTAGCCCATGGCCGCGCCGTGCGCACCGGTATCATGGATGACAAGCAGATCACCCCGCTCAATCTCCGGCAGCTTGCGGTCAATGGCAAACTTGTCGTTATTCTCGCACAGACCGCCGACGATATCGTAGAGATGGTCATACGGTACATCCTCTTTCCCGGACACGGTCACATGATGATAGGCCTTGTACATAGCCGGCCGCATCAGGTTCGCAGCGCAGGCATCCACTCCGATATATTCCTTATATATATGCTTTTCGTGAATGGCTTTCGTAATGAGGACCCCGTGCGGTCCGAGCATGTAGCGCCCCAGTTCCGTGTAGATGGCCGCTTCCCCGAGGCCGTTCGGAACCATAATCTTCGCATACTGCTCGCGGACACTTTCCCCGACCTGCATAATGTCAACAGGTTCCTCTTCGGGCCGGTAAGGGATGCCGATGCCGCCGGACAGATTAATGAAGCGGATATCCGCCCCCGTCTCTTCCTGGAGACGCACAGCCACATCAAACAGAATGCCGGCCAGGAGCGGATAATATTCGTTCGAGCTGCTGTTCGAGACCAGGAATGAATGGATGCCGAAATGCCGAGCGCCGAGCTTCTGCAGCTCGCGGAACGCTTCGACCATCTGCTCATAGGTCATGCCGTACTTGGCGTCCCCGGGATTGTCCATAACGGAATTGGCAATCAGAAATTCCCCGCCGGGGTTGTAGCGGCAGCAGATCGTCTCTGGTATGCCGGCCGTCTCTTCGAGGAACCTGACATGCGTCAGGTCGTCGAGGTTGATGATCGCACCGAGCTCCCGCGCGTACACGTAGTCTTCTGCCGGCGTCTCATTCGAGGAAAACATAATGTCCGTGCCGCTGAAACCCACAGCCGCAGACAGCATCAGCTCCGTCAGGGACGAACAGTCGACCCCGCAGCCTTCACTTTTCATGATCTCCAGGATGGCTGGTGTCGGGGTTGCCTTCACGGCAAAATACTCCCGGAAACCGGGATTCCACGCAAACGCCTTTTTCAGCCCGCGTACTGTCTCGCGGATCCCTTTCTCGTCGTACAGATGAAAAGGCGTCGGATATAGAGCCGTGATCTCCCGCAGCTTCTCGTCGCTCACAAATGGTCTTTTCGCCACTGCACCGTCCTCCTGGCCGTCATTGTTGGCGGGCAAAAGCCCGTACAATCATACCACGCAGCCACGGGTGCCGCTAGACAAATCATTCAATTCAGCCGGCAGCACCTTTTCTCGCCGCTTAGGCCGGCAGCATTCACCGCAGAGCTCCCCGCTCCAGAAGACGACTCTGGTGAAAGCTAACTCTGTGCATTTCCCTCATCAGGCGGCGAAGTGACCTGCACCGCCACCAGGTCCGGTGGATTATTGAGCCGGACGGTCGGATAGCCGGAAGAGCCGAGACCGCGGCTGATGATCATCGTTGTGTCGCCGTTCGTAAACTCACCCTGCATGTAGCGCGGGAACAGTCCCTGCCCCATCATGTACAGCGAGCCAATCTTCGGCAGGCGGATCTGTCCGGCATGCGTGTGTCCGGCCAGGACCAGATCAATATTGCGGCCGGCATAGGCCTCAAAGAATTCCGGGCGGTGCGTCAGGAAAATATTGTACCCTTCGGTCCCGAGAAACACATCCACATTGGCCTGCGGCCCGTCCGGATCAAAGACCGGATCGTGGATGCCGCTGATATTCACCCTGGATCCGCGCACATCGAGCGTATGCACGTCGCCGTGCAGGATGTGAAAGCCGTTCTCTTCGAGAACTGGGAAGATTTCGGAGGCAAACTGCCGCTCATGATTCCCGGACACGAAAAAGCAGGGCGCAATCGGGGCTAGTCCACGGGCAAACGTCTCCGTATAGGCAATATCCGCCGCGGCCTGGCTCTCATGCGCCACCAGATCTCCCGTAACAGCAATGATGTCTGGATGGAGCGCTTCCACGGCCGCGAACAGCTGCGCATTGTCCGGCCCAAAGCTCTTCTCGTGCAGATCGGAGAGGTGGGCAATGATAAGGCCGTCTGTAATCTTGGGTGAAAACAGACCGTACGGATTGACGACAATCGTGTTGTTGTTAAATAGCTGTCTGAAAAATTCCATGTTTCTGCTTGTGTCACGTCCCCTGCCCGGAGGCATCCTTTTTTGCTGAAAGCCGGCCCGCGGTCGGCAGATCTCCTCCGAATCATAGGGCAAACGGAGCCTGCCGGCAAGAAAGGCGGCAGGCGGGCCCGACTCCCCACTCCCGAATGCTGCTTCATCAGAGACTCTGCCGCTCCAGGAGCGAAGCGCTCTTCAGGCCCTCATCAAATCCGCGGATGAGATCGGCCGCCGTGCTGACGACAGCCGGCATGGCCTTCTCAAAAAACTCCGGCTTGTCCACCGCACCCCAGCTGATCAGGTAGCCGTATGAGTACGAGCCCGCATCAATCCCGAGATGGGCGCACACAATCCAGGCCACACTTTCTGCCTGCATCTCCCGGATCTCCCGCGGCAGCAGCGGGGTGCCGCCGTGCAGGCGGGCGTGCGCTATTTCATGAATGATTGTCTTGATCGTCATCGCTTCCGAGAGATCCGGGCTGATGACGATCCTCCGCTTATGGAAAAGGCACGTGCCGAGCACGTCCGGGGGCGTCTTTTCTGCCACAATCTCAAAACGGGTAAGGCCGCAGGCGGCCTCGAGCAGCCGGTCAAAGTCCGGCACACTGCCCGTCAGTTCCTGGACGATGTCCGGAAGCGGCTCTCCCTCCGTCTGGGAGACATCAAAGATCGTGGCCGCGCGAAATCCGCACACGCGGCCTTCACTCTTCTCTTCGTCCTGTTCCTCTTCACGCCGCCGTCTGATCGGCGCAATAATCCGGATTCCGTGCTCCCCCGGCTTCACGTGCCGGTGAAACTTGATCTTCCAGTCCATATAGCTGGCGACCGCGGTTGCATCCGGATTCTGCATGGTGATCAGCAGGGCATTCCGGGCCGAGTACTGATAGAATTTCGCAACTGTTTTCAGATACTTGAGGTAATTGGCGTCCGTCAGATACTCCCGGATCCCTTCCGACAGCATCTGCCTGAGACGCTCCACTTCCGCCTGCCGTTTCTCTTCGGCAGCTTTGCGGCTGTAAGCCATCTGTTCCTTCCTTCCTTTGGGCAGTGCGAAACTGCCCCGCGAAAACAGGGTTTTACGCGGATGTCCGGCCCCGGACTTCCACTTAGGGCAGGCACCCGGCTTATCACTCACAGAAAAAAACAGATGCAGGAGATGTGCGGCTGCCGCAGCAGCGCGCCGCCTGCAGAAAAGAACGGAGTATCCGGACGGAACCGGGAGGAAGAGACGGCAGGAATGCCCTGCCGCGGTGCCGGCAGACAGATGCTGCCGGCAATGCTGCTTACAGTATACCGCAGCGGATCCTGCCCGGAACATATTTCGCGAACATCTGGCCACGCTCCAGCCATCCGTTCCGGCAGAAAAATGCGAAATATTGCTGAATACCTGTTTTCCCCTCCCATTCATGGGGTACTTATACAATGTAAGGAAACCAGACAGGGCGCCTGCAGAAGCAAACAGGCCCCACCAGACAAACGAAGATGGAGGTCTTTATCATGGCAGATTTCAAGGCAGAAGCGATCGCAAAGGCGGACGAGATTTCGAAGAACATCAAGGAGCTCACAGCCGGCAAGGCAGAGTGGACGCTTCCTGAGATTGTGCCGGGCTGGGACAAGCTCGATGGTGAGCTCAGAACTGTCATCGGTCTGGAGTTCCGCGACCGGATCGCAAAGGACGGCGGCAACCCCGACATCGAGTATATCGGCAAGAGCGCCAGCGGCGACGATCAGTATAGGCTGAAATAAGCTGCTTCAGAACAAGACAGATCAGGGCCTGGATCAGGACGATCCGGGCCCTTTTGATGTTGGCCTAGCGCACACTCGTGCGTTCAGTCATGAGTTCGTAAGACAGGATTTGTCAGTCAGGCCGAAACAGCAGATCAGGGCCGGTCAGTGCAGCCATTCTGTGCGTTGCAGCCTGGATTTCAAATTCAAGTCAAGAACCCCCACCTATTCGCCGAAGCGATTTGAGGTGGGGGCTTGCGGGAAACCGTGAGCCCGCTTGATTAGCCTGAGCTGCCTGGTATGCAGTCTGCTGCAGCGAGGCAGCTGCGTTGGGACGGAATATACAGGCACGGCAGAATACAGTGCTCGTTCTGCCCGCTGCGGCTATGCGTTAAGAACCGGTGCAGGGTTAGCCGGCGTGCGTATGGCATACAAAACCCGCCCGCAACCTTGGCAATGTGGACCCCGCCCTGCCGACTGAAAAGCCGGCAGGCGAGAAACCGGCGATTCCTGCTCTTCACCAGAAGAGAAGTGAGCCGCAAAGAGGCGAAAAGAGCGAGCGGACCTATCGTGCCCGCCGAGCAGAAAAGCGGCGGAGGAACGGCAGAGTTACCGTAAGCCGGGGGCGGCGCAGCATACGCAGATCGCGCAGTCCCTGCCGGCCTGGAGATTCTGCATGGATCAGTGGCAGGCGCCATACAGTTCACGGCGCACACTGCGGCGGAAGCCGTATCCTTCTGGAAGACAGCAGGAGTGTGGCCATTTCCAAAGTCCAGAAGTTTGTTCATACCGGAGGGTGGAGACCGCTCTGACAAAATAGGCAGGCGGCAATTCCTCCCTCGCCTGTAGAGGCGGGAGTCTCCCTGCTGCGAGTTTACAAAATGTCCTCATCCACCCCGAGGACGGGTCAGACGTCGCACCCCGGTCCCGTCTACACATCGCGCAGCTGCATAGTTTACCGACGGGAGACCGGTTTTTGGGGTGGCTTCGCTAACTTAATGGCAGTGCTTTGGCATGATTCTTTCCGGATCATCTTTCTGCACGGTCTGGTACCAGTAGATGGGTTTCCCCTTTCCCTCGAGATCCCTCTGGGTAATAAAAATATCAACGGTTTTGTCCAGGACCGAATAGGGCGTCCCGACCGGCAGTGAATGGACCACCATCGTTGCCCCTTCAAAAACGGCTCGGGGGTAGAGTTCCTCGTCATCTGTTACCTGCTGCAGCTCCAGCGCCAGCTGCCGTCCCGTGCCCAGATATCTATCTGGACGCTGTGATGTCCGGCATTCGTCAGGACATGCTCGGCATGATACTGCTCCACCACAAACTCAGGGTCGTTCAGTATCGTCCGCAGGATCTCTTCAAGCGCTGCTTTCGCCCCCCCGGCGAGTCCTGCTCAAAGAAGAGCGCCGCGAGAAGATCGTCCATGAGACTCTGCGTCTGTATGATCTCGTCCGCTGTGCGCAGCTTTTTTTCGTTCGGCAATTGGCTGCCTTCAGCTGAAATGATCGGGGTATTCTCTGAAAGCATTATACCAGCATCTGGACATGAACCCGGCGTGCTTAACCCAAGCGCAGTTTTGCTTTTGATGGAACGGGATGCCAAACCCCGTTGCTACTTTCCGGCGCATCTTCTATAATAGCTGACAGAGGGACCCCTTTAGGCCTTACGCAGGTCTTGTTTTAGAATTAACGATTATGGTCCCTCTTTTTATGCCTTTTTCGATAGGAGCTCTTCAGCTGGGCAGTTCAATCGGAAAGAGCAGCTGCTGCCGGCACGCTCTCGGCCGGGAACGTATGCGGCCCGCCGCGCTTGGTCGAATCGTGATATAATTGAGGAACGGTTCAGGACCGTATGCCGATTCGGAAATTCGGAAATTGAAGGGACGACAGCCATATGGATCACCGCATCACCGCTGAAGAAGCTTTCGGGCGCCTCCGTCAGGGCAATGCCGATTATGTTCGCAAGGGCGTACATGTCAGCGATGCCGGCGAAGAGCTTCGCGCAGATCTCAAGGAGCACGGTCAGCATCCTTTTGCCTGCGTGATCGCCTGTTCAGATTCCCGGGTTATTCCGGAAACGCTCTTTTCTGTCGGACTTGGTGATCTGTTTGTGATCCGGGTTGCTGGTAACGTTGTGGACGACTATGTGCTTGGCAGTGTGGAATACGCGGCAGAGCATCTGAAGACACCCCTCATTGTCGTGCTGGGGCACACAGAATGCGGCGCCGTCGCGGCTGCCCTCGGCAAAGCCGACGACACACACATCGGAGCCGTTGTCACAGAAATCCAGCAGGCCATCGGTGGTGAACACGATCCGCATCACGCCAGCACACTCAACATGCAGCATTCCGTTGACAAAATCCGCCGGGAAGTCGTGCTCTCTGACGAGACGCGGGCTGGCCTGAAGATTGTTGGCGGCATCTATAATATAGAAACGGGAAGAGTCGACTTTCTCGAAGAGGCGACTTTCCAGAAGAGGCCAGACGTCACGGCCTGACACAGTTCAAAAAAGAGAGCAGCCGCGCGGCTGCTTTTTCTGCTTTATAGGGGGTCCGGGCATTCCGCCTGCTCAGGCCTGCTTCACTAAAAGCAGCGGCTCCAGATATCCATTCACCATACTGCGGCACATAAACTTGTCCGCATACTCGTTCAGTCGGTCCAGGTCCTTGCGGGGATCGTCTACATATTTCATCAGCGCATCAAAGAACAGATCGGTTCCTACGCGGGCACGGCTACGCGTAATATCGCAGATTGTCCGCTCCAGGTCATAGCTCGGCACCAGGTTTCCCTGCGGCGTGGGCACAAGTGTCAGTCCGAGGTCCATCAGCGGCTCACCGATAAAATAGAGCTTGCACTCAGCGCGGACAACTGGGTCCGGACTGTGGCCGGTCGGCAGGGTGATGGAAGTTTCTTTGGGCGCCTCCGGGATCAGACCGTGCAGGTACAGTGCCGTGTCATGCGACAGAATAGCTTTTCTGTCCATGCGCATTAGGGTCACGAGGTCGTCACTGCGCTCCATAGGCAGGATGTAGCGGTTGCGGTCAAGCCGCTTCAGCTTGTGTGCCGTCACGAGCTGCGAAAGCTGCGCCAGGGTTATGCCGCGCTCCTGTGCTTCCCGAAGTTCTATAACACCGTTATTGTGATGTCGCATCTGCGCAAGCTCAGCCATCACATCCATCAGAAACCCACCTCTTCTAGCTGCCGCTCTTTTGGGATGGCGGCCGTTATTCTTTTTTATTGTACATCCCGCCCTTTTCGTGCTCAAGTACAGCACTGCCGCCAGAGTCTGTCCGGAGCCGCAGCAGAGCCGCAGCAGACAGACAGCCGCCTCTGTGCAGCATAGCAATCTTCGCGGTTATCCGGTATAGTTGCGATGGAGCTGTCCAGGTATGTGAATCAGGCGGTGATCCAATCTCCGCCGCATTTTCATGATCGACAGCGATGCGAAGCAAAGCGCCTCAGAAAACGGCCCCCGGCAGAAGGATCTGCGGCTGCGGCACGTGGAATCTTCAGCGGGACTCATGATTCCGCGGAGCAGAACAGGAAGCAGATAACCGGACCGGACGTACAGATTCACGTAACATACGGGGCGGCAACCAAGGACGCAAGGCGAAGACTGCAGATCCCGAAGAGTCATGCAGGGGATGCGTATGCTATGGGAGCTTTTCATCCAAAGAAACGGACCCGGACAGAACGTTTTCAGAAGTGCCGCCGAAACAACCGCATTCTGGAGAAGTTCTATGATGCCAGGTACGTGGATCTTCGGGACGGCGGCATCAAAAGCGGATCTCAGCTTTCCTGCGGCAAAACAAACAGAAGCGAGCCGCGAAAAGGCGAAAAGAACGAGCGGACATTTCGTGCCCGCCGAGCAGAAAAGCGGCGGAAGAACGGCAGAGTTACCGTAAGCCGGGGGCGGCGCAGCATACGCAGATCGCGCAGTCCCTACCGGCCTGGAGATTCTGTATGGATCAGTGGCAAGCGCCATACAGTTCACGGCGCACACTGCGGCGGAAGCCGTATCCTGCTGGATGACGGCAGGAGTGTGGCCATTTCCAAAGTACAGAAGGTCGTTCATACCGGAGGGTGGAGACTACTCTGACAAAGGAGGCAGGCGGCAATTCCTCCCCCGCCTGCAGAGGCGGGAGTCTCCTTGCCGCGAGTTGATGAAGATGCGGGTGGACAGAGCGAGGGATCTGCTGCAGGCGGAGCTGGCGCCCGCCCATACGGCACTGCGAACCGGCTTCTGCGATCAGAGTCACTTCTCGAACGTTTTCCGCAGATATATCGGCGTATCTCCGGGGACGTATGCAGCCTCAGTTCGGCACAGTATCGGGAGCGCTGCTGATGGGTAAGCAGATCTGGCCGCTGCGGCGGCATGGTCGTGTGTACTTATCTGGGGAAGCACATTTATTGCGACCAAGTTTTTGCTCAACGGTTTTGGCCTCGTCAGTATCCTGTTCATCCGCACCGTTATTGGGACTGCTGCGCTGTGCATCCTGGTTCGCGGCCGACTCCCGAAAGTGGGATGGAAAGCGCATGCGCTTCTGGCAGCTGCCGCCCTTACCGGCGTCTGTTTGTACTTCGTGCTGGAGAACATCGCCCTGATGTACACAACGGCATCTAATGTAAGCGTTATTGTCTCAACATCGCCGCTTGTCACGGGACTTCTGGCCTGGTGGATTCTGCGGGATCACATGCCGCACTGGACATACTACGCCGGCTTTGCCGGCGCCATGGCCGGCATCTGGCTCGTCTCAGGTGGAGAGTGCGGCGAATCCAGTCTGCCGGGAGACATGCTGGCGCTCGCGGCGGCTGTATGCTGGGCAGTATACTCGATTCTTATCCGTCTCACTGACCGCACGCAGCTTCCCGTGGCCATTGTCACGAGGACAACATTCCTGTACGGACTGATTTTTCTCGGTGCTGCGCTCTGGCTGTCCGGAGAATCCATTGCAGTGCAATCGCTCACCTCTGCATCGAATATACTGAACCTCCTGTTTCTTGGGCTTGGCGCCTCCGCGTTCTGTTTTTTCGCCTGGAACTATGCGGTCCAGCAGCTGGGCCCGGTGCGCACGACCATTTTTCTCTACGCGGTGCCGCTTATCACGGTGATTCTGGCTGCAATGATGCTGGCCGAGCGAATAACGCCATCCGGCATTTGGGGCATTGCGCTCACGATTGCCGGCATGGTGCTGGCGCAGCGGCGACCGCCAGCCGAGACGGGTCAGGGCTGACAGTATCCTTCTATGCACGCCTGCTGCAGGATGTGGCCGCGGGCGCACCGCAGAAAACTTCGTTTCGTAAACGGCAAGGGAACTGCGATCAAATCATCGAGAACAAAGACTGTGAAGCGGTACGTGTGGCGTGATCCACGGGGTGGTTTCGGACCCGCATAGCGGAAGAAGCCATAGCCGATTCCCTGCTCTGCGCTGCCCAGCCCTGGAATGCGTTTCCCTCGGGGCAGAGCTCCAGGAATCGTTTCGAGAACAGGCAGGTTCCATGTGATCCAGTGCGTGAAATTACGGAAGAGCGGATGCGTGATATCCTCCAGGATGACAGCAAGCGTGGCAGCCTCTGGACGCAGGCCCTGCAGATGGAATTCCGGCGACAAATCACTGCCGCGGCCAGTATGCTTCAGCTGGAAGCGGCCGTCTGCGTCAATGGCTGAGCAGCGGACAGTCAGCTCCTGCATCACAGTTGTGCTCCGACCGTCTTGTCTGCAGACAGCAGCTGAAGCTGCCGCACGAAATCTTCAACTGTATTCTGCAGCGTCTCTCCTGCCGGCACAGCCGGATCAAAGAATCCCAGCTGATCGAGGCTGACAAAACCGTGCAGAAGACTGTGCAGCTGGCGGGAGAACCGAACCTGCAGTGACTTGTCCTGCGTATAGTAGGCGAGCAGGTCAAACAGCACCGCCTTGACAGCACGCCCAGCCTCGATGAGCTCTGAACTTCCGCCGTGCGGTATCGCCATGATCATTCGGTACAGTTCGCGATTTTCGCGCGCAAACGTGCAGTAGGCTTCTGAAACGGCCGGAAGTGCCTTCTCCGGAGGCTCGCCCGCGGCAGCATCCAGCATCGCTTTTCGAAGCTGCCTGAGCGCGTACGCCGTCAATAGACTGCGCAGATGCTCCAGCCCTGTAATGTGCGTGTAGAGCGATGCGGTCTGCACTTGCAGAACTCTTGCGAGTTTGTGCAGCGTGAGCTGCTCCCAGCGGGTAGTCTCAAGCAGATTGGCAGCCGCCCCTACCACCGACTCCGTTGTCAGACCTTGCCTTGGCATACGTTTCTCCAATCCTAACGTTGTTAGGATCCAGATTATCCTGCCCATGCTTGTCTGTCAACAGACCGGAACTAGTTCCGAGTACAGCCGGTGCGCAGTGTAGGTTGCGTTTTCCTTTCAGAGCATGAAAAACCCCCGGCGCCTTATTTGTATATAATTGTTGATGCTACCGCGCTCCTTGAGGGCTGAAGCCAGAAAGGAGGAGCACCCCATGTTAGATTGGCTGTTTGACTTGTCGGTTGTGGTTGTTGGCGGGCTAATTGTTTGGCTCATCACGAACCGCGGAGACCGGAAACGAAAACGGTAGCATAGAGAAAGGGACCCTGGCGGGGGTCCCTTTCTCACGTTATGCTAAATTGGCTGTTTGATAACGTAGATTTATTATAGCCGCTGCCTGGCATAGGTACAACAAAGCCCAAAAGACGGCCGCGGGGACTTCGTGTGGACTTTCTGCTTGAAATGTTTGACGTCACATTTATGCAACGCGTATACCCTGCCGACCAAAAAGCTGTCCGCCTGTGCCCAAGAGATGAATCAGATGCTGCGTGGCGCTGTCATAATGAACGGCTTCGCGAACGGGATCAAAGATATCGAAGTTCAGTTTTTGAGGAACTTCAAACAATGATTCGAGAAACGGACCATAGGGAATCGACGGTTC
>JAAUYQ010000010.1 GCA_014805015.1 Clostridia bacterium
GGCCATTTCCAAAGTACAGAAGTTTGTTCATACCGGAGGGTGGAGACTGCTCTGACAAAGGAGGCAGGCGGCAATTCCTCCCCCGCCTGCAGAGGCGGGAGTCTCCTTGCCGCGAGTTGGTGAACACCTCCATGGATTTCTCGCACTCCGACGATGTCCGCAAGTACGTTCCCCAGCTCCGGGCGGACAACATGGAAGCCAATCAGCCGGTGCTGGATCTGCTGAAAGAATATGCAGAGCGCAAAGATGCGACGATGGCGCAGATCTCACTCGCCTGGATGCTGCGCAAGGCTCCCAATATCGTGCCCATCCCCGGCTCGAAGAACAAGGAGAGAATTCTGGAGAACCTCGGTACCTGGAACGTTGATCTCACAGATCAGGAATTCGCAGCGCTTGAGGCTGCACTCGATGCCATTCCTGTTCATGGCCATCGCGGCTACGTGGAAATGGAAGGCACGTCCATGAGCAGCTGGGGCACCAGCTGATCCGGCGCATTTCCGCAAAAAAACAAAATGCCTGTTCCCTCTGCGGATGGAGCAGGCATTTTTGTCTTGCAGACAGCTCTACGGACCGCCACAATCACTGGCCTGCGGCCCGCGCGTCGCAGCCGGCACCGCGCGGCACGATGTACTCGAAAGCTATATCGCCCCGGTCGTACCCATAGTCGTCGAGCTTGACTTCACGGAAACCGAATTTCTCGTAGATATGCACGGCCGCTGTGAGCCTGCTGTTGGAGAGGATAAACAGTCTGGCGGCTCCATGCTCGACGGCCCAGTTCATAGCTGCCGCAAAGACGGCACTGCCGGCACCGCGGTGCGGCAGACGCTTGTCGGCGGCCAGCTTGCACAGTTCCCACGTGCCGCCGCCGAGCGGCTTGGCCATGCACGTCGCCATTACTGCTCCGTCTTCGAGCGCAAAAAAGATCATCGCGCCGCTCTCAAGATCAGCCTCGATCCTGCTGAAGGTCTCCAAGTCTCCTTTTTCGAGCACGCCGAAATATCCTCGATCCAGTCCGTGTTAAGCCTGACGAAGTCTTTCCGGTATCTCTCGTCGTACTTGATGATGTCCATTGTGCGTGGAACCTCTCAGGTCGGCTGGCTGCCCGGCCCGCTCAGCGGAACCGGGCAGCCAGCTCGCTGATACTGTTGTCTGTTGTCGCCTGGCCTACAGCTCCGAATTTCCATTTGCCGTTGTGGCGGTACACCTCGCCGAAAACCATAGCGGTCATACCGTCATAGGCATCGCCGCTGAGGTCATAGCGCAGCAGCTCTTCGCCATTGTCCATATCCACAATCCGGATGAAGGCATTCTTGATGAGCCCGAAATGCTGCTTACGTTCTTTCGCCTGGTAGATGTTGACCACGACGATTGCCTTGTCGTATTCCGGCGGTACGCTTTGCAGATCAATGATGATCTCCTCGTCGTCGCCTTCACCCTCCCCGGTCAGATTGTCGCCGGTGTGCCGGACACTTTTGGACTTGTGCTTCAGGTTGAAGAACGCCACAATGTCTTTTTCGTCCACAAGCCTGCCGTCCTGACAAAGGAAAACGGACGCGTCGCAGTCAATGTCCTGCGCACCCATTCCGAACCAGCCGCGCTTCTGCTCAACCGGATCCCAGCCAAGTCCGACCATGACCTTCTTCAGCTCACCGCCTGAACTTTTGCGGAGGTCTACCTTCTGTCCTTTTTTCAGATTTACTGCCATGTGTTTCTCTCCCGCGGGAAGAGTCTCGCGGCACGACCGGCTCCCGCTGCCGGCCTGCCTGCTGCAACCAGACTGTTCAGTGCGTGCGGCCGCGCGCCGCGGCCGGCGCCTGCTTTGTGCCGCACTTCACGCAGAAGGCCGCATCGATATCGATCTCAGCTCCGCACTTCGAGCATTTCCGCGTTCCCTTGATCGCGCTTATCTGATCCTCGAGTGACTTGATCTTATCTTTGTTGCGGGAGATCTGCTCAAGGTAAGAGCCGAACTCACCGCCGTAATCGCCGGCATACTTGGCTGCGTACTGCCGGCCAATCTCTCCGCACCACTTGTCGATATCTCCCTGCAGCTGCTTAATCTCTGTCTCAAGCCGCAGAATGGTCGCTCCGTCTGTGAGCTTATCCTTGGCTGCCGACGCAGAAGCAGCTGCGCCGGACATAAAATCTTTGATGGCGTCTCCAATTCCCATTTCGTTTCTCCTTCCTTATCTGATGCACTGCCAGCATCTATCCTGGCAGGCCGCTTTCTGACAGTCGGTATACTGCTTCCAGCACCAGCTCCGGCAGATCCGCCGGGCTGGGCGCCGTGAACACCCGCGGCCCGCCAGCAAGATCCGCAGCGAGTGCGGGTACGGTGACAGCAGCGTCCGCCCCCGCGAGCATAGGCAGGTCCAGGGCGGCATCTCCGGCCGCCACCGTCAGGTCTGTCTCCTGCATCTCCGGCAGCGCCTCAAGCCGCCTAAGTGCTGTACCTTTGTTAAGTTCCGGCGGCAGGAAATAAACCTTACGGCCGGATACAAAGGCTGTCAGCGGGCCCGCTTCCGTATTATGAAGCACTCTGGCGGCATCCTGTGGGTTCACGCACACCGCTACAGCAAATGCTTCGTCGCAGACACGGCACGTGTGGACACCGCGCTCGCGCCTGAGCTGCGCCGTCACTTCCTCCAGCAGCGGCAGCCATGGGGCTGTAAAGGCGCGGGAAGCCTCACGCCAGTCAGCATCCAGGCTGCGACCGCGCAGCAGGTTGGCGCCGTTTGTGGTCACGGCTATCTCCGGCTCACATCCCGGCGGCCACGTAATGCGCAGATACTGCTCCACAGACCGAGACGTCACCGCCGCTATCCGCACCTGAGCACGCAGAGCCGGAAGTCCGGCCGCCAGCTTCGCCGGAAGAAACGCACACGCTCGTCCGGCTGACATGTCCACGATGATATCCTGCGGCCGCCGGCAGCGGACGGAGCGCAGCAGTGTCCCATCGAGGTCCGTTGCAAGGAAAATCTGCTTCCTGCCTGCGGCCCGCTCAGACATCGGCGAATTCGCGGATCAGGCCGCAGGCACGGTAGGCTCGGAGCGGGTACAATTCCACCGGAACACCTTTCTCGGCCGCGAGCGCGTACAGATGTCCGAGGTGCTCTATGTCGTCCAGGCTGTGCACGAGAATCTTCCAGGGAAGACGCCTTAGCAATACCCGCGTCGCTTCCCCGATTCCAGGCTTTATATGGTTCACATCGCGGATGCCAAAGTCCCGCTGCACCGCGGTCACTTCAGCTGCCGGATCCGTATCGGCATCCGGAGCAGGCAGGGGCTCCAGGTCGGGAAAATGTTTCTCGATCGCTGCCAGATATGCATCGGTGAGGTCCTGGCTGCGCAGATGCTGATAGAATGCCGCACCGTGAAAATCCTTCGGACCGATTATGTCCGGCCGCAGGAAAGTCCGGCTGAGCAGTCCGCAGACTGTGGAGTTGAGGCAGGATCCCGGAATCAGAAGGTCCTCCCTGGTCCCCCAGACAGACGCAATGCAGGCTGGGTCTGCCAAAACGGCCAGTCCGGGGTCCACACCCGCGAATTCCTGCACTGCCCGCCTGAGCTCCTGCAGAATGGCGCCTTTTCCCGTCCAGCCATCCACAAACTGCAGATCCTGCGGCGCATGCCGCTTCAGAATGTGCCGCATTGCGTTTTTGTCGATACCCACACCCCGGATAATGGAGATCGTATAATGCGGAAAATCCGACTGCAGAAACTGCTCGGCATAGCGGCGGATCAGGATCCCGGCTGTCGTTCCCGCCCGGGCAAGCGACACCAGTACGGCCCGGCTGCCGTGCCTCTGCTGGATACCGAGCGCTGCATTCGCTGCTGCCTGCGCCACCTGCCGGCCATGACTTTTGAGCGCCCATTTATACGCTTCCATGTACTGAACGCTCGGTTCGTATTCAATGGGCAGCATCTCGCAGTACGGTATGCCGTTCTGAATCCTTATCTCCCGCTCCGACGTGCTCATCGGCTCAACCAGACCAGTTATGTCTTTCAGCAGAACAGTGACGTCCTGCGAATCAAATGTGCCGAGCACTACACGTCCTTTCTGTTTATCTTCAGCAGGGCAAACGAGTGCGCCCCGCTCCGAGCATATGTCCGCACAATGTCTTCCATGCCCGCTTGCAGGTTTCCATTCGCATCCGTCACGACAACAACGGTATCACAGGGAGCCGGATTGTACAGATAGGTCTCGCGGCCCTGCTCATAGCAGCTGGTAAGCTGGAATCCTGCCTGGACAGGATAGTCCGCTGCCGGTGCGACGCCGATCGGACTGCGCGTGGTCGAATGGGTCAAAACTGAAAAGCCGCGGTCTTCGAGCAGGCTGCCAAGACGAATGGCTGGATACATACACTCTTCCGTGCCCAGAAGAATGATTCTCCCGCCTGCATTCAGCCGGTGTGCAGCTTCCAGTGCGCCGGCTGCTCGCTGGCAGAACCTGCCGATGCACCTTTCGTAGTCACTCGTGCGCACGCCCATGCGCGGGTCCGGAATCAGTTCGTATTTCGCAAAGAGCACGGCCACAGACGGCATCTGCTCAGGTGGTCTGCGGGCCGGCTGCACCGCCACTTCTGCGACGAGCGCCGCATAGTCCGCAGGCTCAGGCCCGATCAGACGGACGCATTCAATACCGGCCTGCCGCATGTTCTCTGCATCCTCGGGCCCGAGCCGGCTGATAAGGGATGCCAGAATGATGCGGTCCGGTACCACATCCAGTTCTCGCCGCAGGGCCTTCACAAGATTGAGACACGTTTTCCCGGTCGTCACCTCATCGTCAACAAGAACCAATGTACCGCCGCAGGCAAACACTTCCGCAAGCATTCCAGCCTGAAGCCGCTGCGCCTGCGCATGACTGTGTTCCTCCGAAAAATCAATCCAGCAGGCGTCCTCTGGGCCCCGTTCACGAGTTGTGTGCACATAAACACCCTGCGGCGCGCAAATGGAGGCTGCTGCCGCGCCCACAGCCGTGGCTGTTTCCGCAAAACCCACGACAGCCTTGATATCCGGGGCTGCTTCGCGGATTTTCGCGCCCAGAGCGCGCATGAGTGCCAGTGCCCGCTGCGGCTCAACCGCGAGATGTTTGCCCTGCAGCGGATTGACGAGCAGATAGCTGCGGCGCGGGTTGTTGATCCGGCGGGCCACGCGGATCAGGTCCCGCTCTGTCAGGCTCATACTCCTTCCTCCCGGATCCCGTAGATCTGTCCCAACAGCGCGATCTTCTCTGCCCACGCTGTATGACAGCTGACCTCATTCATGCGGCTGCCGTCTGCGCTTCGCGCCACACCCAGGGAATCATCCTCCCAGCTGAGGATACGCACAGCATCTTCGTAGTCCTGCCGCGAAACCCGCATGCTCTCCAGAATGACCGGGAGCTGAGAAGGGTGGATCGCTGTTTTGCCTATAAAACCGTTCAGCCGGTCAAGGGCGAGTTCACGGCGAAGTCCGTGCGCCCAGTCACCCTCCGGATCCTGGCCGAAATATTCCCAGACAGGGCCGGAGATGACGTATTCGCCCGCAAACACGCTGACAATGTCGCCCAGGACAGCCCGGACAGCCGAGATATCGTAGATCGTATCGCGCACACCCCGCCGCACACCGTACAGATTGCACAGATCGTTTCCGCCCACACGCAGGTTGAGCACCCGCGGCCGCACAGTGCTGAGGATGCCCTGGAGTTCGCTAAGCTGCGAAGCCCGGTGCGAGACGTCTGCTACGGCAGCACTTTCCAGGATAGGCATTACCCACAGAGGGTTCTCCTGCATAGTATCCCAGGACTCCAGCTCACGCACATATGCTTCCGCATTCGTGAGATCAAATTTAGGCAAAACGTATCCAGTAAGGACGGACTCCACGCCGTACAGAAAGTTCCGCAGTTGATGCAGGTGTGCGACATCGCGCACTCGTACAAACAAAAGCGTACCTCCCGGATCAAGCCGGCCGTCCCGGATCAGGACAAGTGTGCGGCGAAGGACCAACTCGGCTTCCTCCAGGGCGCTTTCCTGAATCGAATCTTCCAGACAGAAGGCGAGCGAACTGAGCGCTCCGCCATACCGTTCCTTGAACGGCTGCGTACCGAACTGCCGTGTCGCCGGCGTATACATCAGGGCACCGACGCGGTAGGGCAGGGTATCCACCTGCTCAAGCCCAGCTGTTTTCTCGCTCACGCAATCTCCACTCCATACTGCGCACAAAGCGCTTCGATGCCCGCCTGACTGCGGTAATCTGTCACCCACACTTTCCAGCCGCTGCCGCGGCGGTACAGCTCAAGCGCCGCCACTGTCCGCGTGCCGCCAAGGTCCGTGAGAGAATACGTCAGGACCTCCCCGCCCGCCTTCACTATCAGTTCCGCCTCCCCGCGCGGGATAGCCTGCTCGTAGCCGGAAAAGGCAATGACAAGACGCTCGGTATCCGGATCAAGTTTCCCCAGATTCAGGCGAACTGCAATGCCGTCGGGCAGAACACGTACCGCACCATCCGGCGAAGAAAGCTGCCCAAAGAAGATGAGGTCTTCATCGCGGCGGACTTTTTCACCGGCGCCCAGACAGAAAACATACGCGTCCACACCGGCCGGAGGCACGCCCGTGAGCCGCACTTCAACGGCAGTCTCCCCGGGAATATCCCGCCGCTCCCCTTTGCGCAGCAAAGCGCTCCCTGCTTGCTGCCGCCGAGGCGCATCGGTTTTTCGGTGGGCAGGCAAGGCCCGCTCCGACGCTTCCGATATCTGCGGTGCGCCTTCTTCTGCCCGGCCGCGGACGTAAATGCGGCGCTGGACAGCGGACTCCAGGAATATCTCCCCATACACGCTCGTACCAGGTGCCATTTCTCCGGTGGAGATCCGAAGCTCGGCTTTTCCGCGCTCGAGCATGCCCGGCTCCACTCTGACACCGGCCAGGTCTGCCCGGAGCCGCGTCGGGGCCGGCAGCATAAGGCGCCGCACGAATGTGTTGGGGCGGCCGGCAGCAAAGATTCCGAGATCTATGGTCCTCGGCACAGCTGCGTTCTCTTCCCCCGGCACACCGGCAACCGCGCCGTATACTTCCACATTTTTGAGCACTGTGCCGGGCGCATCACACTGCAGCGCTGTTTCGTTCCGCCCAGGTCCNGTAACCTCGATCCGCATGTTTTGCAGAGTAACGCCCGGCGATTTCACGCACAGCACTGGACCGGTCTCGCTCCAGATGGTAGAGCCGCTGCCGTCTACAGTGCACGGTTTCGATATGACCAGCGGTCCCCGGTATTCGTCCGGTTTCAGCCGCACGAGGCTGCCGCCGCTCTCTACTCTTTCCTGGAGTGTCTTCGCCATAGCTGTTCCCTGTCTGCGGGCCGTGGACACACCGCCGTCCCTATTGTTCTGTATTGTATCATGGAAAACTCGGCGCTCCTGCCGTGCGCCCTAAACGGCGCACCNTACGGACGCTCGAAANATTTCAGGTTTCTGCAGCTGCCGACTGAGACTGCCGGCAGCTGCGGCTTGCTAGCGGCGGATTACGGCAGAGACTGGCAGCCGGCTGCTATTTTTTCGTCCTGCCTTTACGCGGCATGCTTGCCGTTTGCGCCTTCCGCGGCGGACGCTGCTCTCCTGNCTCTCGCGGCCTTNCCAGTTCAGCCAGCTTATCCTGCGCTTCCTTATATCCCTGCTCAGCCGCCNGGCGGAGCCACTGCATGGCTTCATCCGGCTCCAGCGGCGTGGATTTACCCTCCAGAAGGCGCCTGGCAAACGCGTACTGCAGCTCGGGTTCCCCAGACTCAGCTGACCACCGCAGCCACATNTCACTATCCAGCGGATCTCTCTGTACAGCCTCGCCGTTTGCCAGCATCAGCCCATATCTGTACTGTGCTTCTGCTATGCCCTGCTGAGCCGCCTTTCTGTACCACGATGCAGCACTACGACGATTTTTTCTCACACCCAGTCCTCGCCCATACATATCGCCAAGCATCAGCTGTGCTGGTGCAAAATTCTGCTCCGCTGACTGGCGCATCAGTGCAGCAGCTTCCTTGAAGTCCTGCTGCACACCATCGCCTAACTCAAACATCAGAGCGAGTTCGAACTGTGCCTCTGCGTACGTCTGGTCCGCCGCTTTCCGGAGCCACTCGGCTGCCTGCTCATCGTCCTTCTTCGCTCCGAGGCCGTGACGCAGCCGGTAGCCATAAGCATACTGAGCTTCGGCAAGGCCCTGCTCGGCTGCCTTCCGGTACCATTGTGTTGCTTCTTCAGCGTCCTTAGGGGTTCCCAGGCCTGCCTCATNCAACGTCCCGAGCGTGTACTGGGAAGGCGCCCAGCCCTGCTCGGCTGCCTTCCGGAACCAGTAGGCCGCCTTCGCATCGTCCCTGCCATAAACGTCGCTTCTCNGGTACTGCCATGCCAGTTCATCCTGAGCTGGGGCGTATCCGCGCTCTGCTGAGCGGCGATACCATTCCGCGGCTGTCAGCTTATCACCCAGTCCATCAGGTCCGAAGTCATACAGGAAACCAAGCCTGTACATGGCCCGCGCATCATTCTGCTCCGCCGCACGGCGCCACCACTGCGCTGCCTCCTCCATGTCTTCCGGANTCGTGCCGCCGCCATACTCGTACATTTCAGCAAGATAGGACTGAGCGAGCGGCACTTCCTGTGCAGCTGCACTCCAAATGAGGTCCGTCCCTCTGGAAGCGTCCACAGGCACGCCAATGCCGGCTACATACATATGTCCGAGCAGCGCTGCCGCTTCGGGGATTCCCTCCTCAGCGCCGCGGCTCAGCCAGGCCGCGATCACCTTTGGATCCTTAAGCTGACCGGCTTCTCTGCCCGTCAGCAGTNCCGAGAGCTGTTCCGCTCTGGGATGTCCCTGCATCGCCGCCTTAAAGATAAGGTCCGCCGCATTATCGTAGTCAGGAGCTCCCTCCAGNCCAGACGCCAGGTCGAGCGCCGCCGCCCAGAGCTCTGCCGCGCTGCGCCACTTCNANTCCNNCNCAGNATCGTCNNCCGTGCGTGCGCCGCTGTCCAGATCNGGCGCCATGCTGGNCTCTGCTGCGCTGCTCCATTCGGTTTNNGNTGCAGACTGGTCTGCTGTGCCGCTCTGCCTCTTCTCATCCGTNCCNCTNGTCCCGTGCGGNAGTTTATTCAGCCTCGCCGAAAAAGTNTAGTATTCCTGTTGTTCCTTTGCCATGCGCATCTTNTCCTTCCTGCCGGGTGGGTGCGGACCGGTTCCGTTCCATCCGTTTGCTGNATCCGCATCTTTTTTTCCTGGATGTGCTGAGACCAGGTCTTGCTGCCGTGCCAAGTATTATAGCACACTGCACGCATACACTGGCCCCGCCGACTTCTTTTATGCGGCAGGGTATGCAGGGCAGCACTGCTGCGCGGGCCGGATTCCGTTATAATCTAGCAGAGCGATTTGCGCCGGCTGTACTTGCTTTGTACGATTTGAACACAAACGGAGCAGCATGGACGGCCGCCTCTTTCGGAGCGACAGCCGGGTCAGACCCAGAACAGCATTCATCGCAGGCATGTTCACTCTGCCAAAGAAAGAAAGAAAGGATTGTTCGTAATGACAACCAGCAATACAGATCAGAGCTGCCCGTCGGCTGCAGGTGCGGACTGGCCCGTCCCGCCAGAGATAAGCGGAACTTTCGCCCTTACTGCAGACGATGTACAGGCACTTGCCGAAGAAGTGGGCGCGCCGCTCGTCTGGTACGCAAAACAGCACGGGGAGCTTGATTCGGGCGTCTGGCTGGAGACTACTGCTCTTTACTGGAAGCAGTACTTCTATGATGCATTCGGTGCGCAGACCGCGCCGGAAGACGGCATCGTCCTTGGCGATCTCATGTTCAAGGATACAGCCAGACACCGCATGAGTGGANAAACCCATCTGGTCACGGTCAAGGCAGCAGAGGTGGAGATGTANCTCTGGAACGCCTTNGGCCCCTCCATNACTGCCGAGCGTGCCGGTCTCATAACTACTGACGGAACAGTCACGTTCGACGCTCCGCCAGACGATACAATGGCTGTCGTTCAGCTTGAGACGCCCTGGGAGGAAGCAGAAGCAGGCCCGAAAAAGCCGCTCGTGCTCCGGTATATGCTTGGTACGTCTGAAGAAATGACGGGGCCCGCAGTTGCTGCCGAACTCTGGCTGCAGGAAAGTCCGGAAAGTCCTTATGGCTGCTTCGTAACGGGCTTCTGTGCAACTGCTGAAACCACCTGACAACTTGGACGCCCCATCAGCCGCCGGAATTTGAGCGGCCGGCAGAATTGCGCTCTTTCAGATTTGCTGGATTCATCAGCAAAGCGCTCCGAATGCTTCGATGCGCAGTACAAGCCATTTGTCGTCTTGGATCGCCGTATCCATCTCTGCATCGCGAAGCGCCACAGCATCATCCGCTGATTCAAAGAGACGCTGCAGATTGGAGCCGTGCTGCAGGAAATATTCCCGCGAAAATGAGCCCCAAGTTATGCTTGCTGAACCTGCAGTTCCTTTTATCGGACCGATATGCTCCTGTCCGCGAACGGACAGCGTCGTGTATGACATTCGGATGTATGTGCCAGGCTGTTCGTGCAGCGGAACATCTTCCAGCAGCGTGCAGCACTGTCCGTCAGGCAGTTCGCTTTCTTGTGCCGAAGCGCATACGTCTCCGCCTCCTGTCTCCTGCATTCTGCAGCCAGTCCTTTCGGATGTCTGCGAAGCTCTGTCTCGCGGACCAAACTGGGCCGATTTATTCCCGCCAGCCACTTTCGGCGTCTGCCGTGGAGGCCGTCTCAGCTTACCATGATATAATTTGGAGCAAGGTCGTGGACGGTGACAGAAGCGGACCCCTCCCGGGAAGGAGGGGAGGCCAGTGAAACGAGTCCTTATTGGAATTGTTCTTGGTCTTGTGATTGCCCTGTACATTGTGGCGAAAATTGCCATCGGGCAGTAGACGCTGCAGTGGTCGCATAAAGAAACAGCCGCCCCTGCCAGAAGCATAGCGGCGGCCGCTCTCTACAAAAACAAAAGCATCGAGGGAGCGGTCTGCACCATCCAAAATGCTCGCTGTCCCCACGATTTTATATTAAACCATTCTGCGGCCGAGAATCAATACGGCCGTTTCTTTCGGGCCGAGGTAAGATATGCCTCTTTCCAAACCTGCTTGAAAGTCATATAGACTGCAACTTCAAACGAGGCTGAAAAGAGTCCCAATTCGGTTCAGATCTTGAGTGCAGCCAGTCAACTGCTTTCGCGAAGTCTGGGCTGCAGCTGTTTCTCAGGCCGCTGGGAGGATTCCGAGCTGCGTCAGGTACTGGATCATCACAGCGAGCGCATCCACGGCTGCCTGGGGGCCAAAACCGTGTCCGGCACCCTCAATGACTTCAAGCGCAGCGTCTGGATAGGTTTCAGCTGCGCGCTCCGAATAGGAAACAGGTACAAGTGTATCTTCGCTTCCGTGGATAATCAGAACAGGCCGGCTGTAGCCGGCAATTTCGCTGTAGGCATCATAGTCCAGCATATCGAGCGCATAGCGGCGGCCTACGGTCACCCACAGATAATCTGTGACCACTTCGGGAACGGATTCCACGTCCGGAAACATTGCGCGGATATGATCCGGGATGACAAAAGCCGGATACAGAAGGATCAGCCCCGCCACGCGCTCAGGCTGCCTTCCGGCCGCAATGGCGCAGGCAAAACCGCCCTGGCTCTCACCGAGCAGCACGACTCTGTCTGCATCTATGCCCGGCCACGCCTGCGCTGCGTCGAGCAGAGCCAGCACATCTTCTGCCTCGGTCAGTACAGACATTTCCGTTTCGCTGCCGCCGCTCAGGCCTCCGGTCCCGCGAAAATCGAAACAGAACGCTGCAAGGCCCAGCCGGGAGAGCTCCTCTGCCCAGTACTCCATCGATTCATGGTCTGCCCCAAGACCATGGGCACACAGAATGAGCGGTGCCGTCTCAAGGCCCTTCGGCGTATAGAGGACCCCTCCAATGTCGGTTCTGTCCGGCGCCGTCACGGTCAGCTCGCTGCGCGATACCGGAAAGGGCGGCGTCGGAACCGGCGCAGGCGAGGGTGTCGGCACAGGAGTTGGATCCGGGACTGGGACCGCAGAGGACGCTTCTGGAGCTCCGGGGCCGCATGACGTGCACACGAAACCGGCAGTCAGCATCAGCAAGGCAAGCAAACGTCGCATATAGTGATCTCCATTGATCTGTTCCTTGGGAAAAAAGCGGCCGCGCTTCCGGTTTTCCCGTCCGCGCGGCCGCCTGCCATATTTCCTGTTCTTTCTTTTCAGACGTTGACGCCGTAGGTCAGGCACAGAGCGCGCAGACCGCCCTGGTAGCCGGCGCCCACTGCATTAAATTTCCACTCGCCTTTGTAGCGGTAGATCTCGCAGAAAACCAGCGCTGTCTCAATCGAGAATTCCTCCGCGAGGTCGAAGCGCAGCACGTCCTGGCCGGTCATGTCGTCCGGCCCGGAGACGGTCGCCACGCGCACGTAGGCCTCGCTGACCTGGCCGAAATTCTGGCCGCGCTCTTCTGCCTCGTAGATCGTCACCGTGATCACGATCTTATCGACATCGTCCGGCACCTTGGTGAAATCGATCAGGATGACCTCATCGTCACCGCCGCTGCCGCCGACCAGGTTGTCGCCCATGTGTTTGACAGAGCCGTCCTTGCTCTCCAGGTTGCCGTAGAAAATGAAATCATCGTCGCTGCGGACCTTACCGTTTTTGCCGATCATAAAGACGGACGCGTCCAGGTCAAAGTCCTGGCCGCCGTCGTAGCGGTTGGTGCTCCAGCCCAGGCCGACAAGGGCCATTTTCATACCCTTGTCCAGGTTGACCCGCTGCCCTTTGGAAAGATTCACTGCCATGCGGCCTCTCCTTTCTCGGCGCCAGGCGCCGTTCGTTTCTGTGCGCCTACTTGCGGCCCGGCGTCCACTGCATGCCCCAGCCGTACGCCTGGTCCATCTGTGGATGGCTCGGGAAGAAACGGACCAGTTTCTCCACGCTGAACGTCTGACCCATGTAGTTTTCCAGCATGGCAATGGCGCACATCGGCTCCTTGGAGCCATATTCGTCGAGCTTCACGATGATGTCGCTGCTGCCCGGGCACTTTACGGTCACGACACCGTCCGCTTCCTGCCAGTTGGCGACGCCTTCGTAGATGAAGGTGTAGATGAGCACTTTCTTGATTTTGCTCACTTCATTGCCGTTGATGCGCAGGTTCTCGCCGCCCTCGGCAGCGCCGGTGCGGTCATCGCCGTCGAGCGCAATGTAAGGCGGGCTCGTCAGGGATCCGAAAGCATTACCGAGTGCCTGCACGCAGCCCTTGGTGCCGTTTTCCAGTTCATACAGGCAGCCGAGGTCAAGGTCGATGCCCTTGCTGCGCTTAAAGAAGCCTTTCGCCTCCGGCTGATGCCAGTTGAGATTGATCAGGACCTCACCAAGCGCTGTGTCCCGCTTCTTCTTGAGATTGACCTTCTGGCCCTTCTTCAGTTCAACTGCCATGGGATCCCTCAGGCATCGAGACCGAAGTTGCGTACCAGGGCTGCAAGACCTCCCTGGAACCCGCTGCCAATGGCATTAAACTTCCACTCACCGGCGTGCCGGTAGAGTTCACCGACCACGACAGCCGTCTCAATCGAGAAATCCTCACCGAGGTCAAAGCGAACGAGCTCCTCGCCGTTCGATTCGTCCACGACGCGGATATAGGCGTTCGAGACCTGGCCGAAATTCTGGCCGCGCTCGTCAGCCTCAAAAATGGTTGCTGTGAAGTCAATTTTGTCGACGTCCGGCGGCACCAGCGACAGATCGATCGTGATCTGCTCGTCGTCGCCTTCCCCTTCCCCGGTGCGGTTGTCTCCGAGGTGCTTGACAGCCCCGGACGGATCTTCCAGGTTATTGTAGTAGACAAAGTTCTGCTCTTTGGCGGCTCTGCCGTCCGTGCCGAGCAGAAAAGCCGCTGCGTCGAGATCAAAGTCCGAGCCGCCGTCGTAGCGGTTAGTATCCCAGCCGAGACCGACCAGAAGCTTGGTGAGGCCGGCTTTGCCTTTTGTGAGATCGACTTTCTGACCTTTTCTGAGATTTACTGCCATGTATATGCAGGCGGCGGGGTTCGCGCCGGGGGCGCGGGAGAAGGCCGCCTTCCTCCTTTATTCTGTCAGACCCCGGTCCCGGGAGGCCCCGGGACTTCCCCTGTCTATATCGGATGCGGACTGCAGCCGCAGCGCCCTATCCGCGCCGGTGCACAATCGCCTTGCGGATCATATCGATCGGGATGACCAGGAAAGCCATCAGGATGCAGATGAGCCAGGTGCGGGCGTTGAGCGGATCCACGTCGAGCGCAACGCCGCCGAAGGTCACGAATACGAACTGCAGCAGGAAGATGACCAGCATGACGATCAGGAAGTTCCGGTTGCGCTCGAGATGCTCAAACGGATTGATATGCTCCGTTCTGGCATTGAAGCCGTTGAACGTGATCGCCATCATGAAGAGCGCGAAGACCGCGCTGCGCAGGTACACAAGCGGCTTTGCCGGGTCTGCCGGGAAAATCTGCGCAAACCAGGGATCGAACAGGACCAGCAGGCAGGCAATCGTGATGTAGATCGCGCTGATCAGCACCGCTGTAAACATCTGCCGCGTCACGATCGGCTCCGAGCGCGGTATGGGTTTTTCCCTCATGTATTCCTGCAGGGCCGGCTCGCTGCCGAAGGCAATCGCCGCGAGGGTGTCCATCGCCAGGTTGACGAGCAGCAGCTGAATGACCGTGAGCACCACGTTCACGCCCATCAGCGGCCCGATAAAGCAGATCAGCACAGCCGCCACATTGACCGTGAGCTGGAAGATCAGGAACTTGCGTATGCTCTTGAACATCGTGCGGCCGTACAGGATGGCCTTCTCGATGGACGAGAAGTTATCGTCCAGAATGGTGATGTCGCCGGCTTCCTTGGCCACTTCGGTGCCGCTGCCCATCGCAAAGCCGACATCGGCAATCTTCAGGGCCGGTGCGTCATTGACGCCGTCACCGGTCATGCCGACGACTAGGTTCAGCGACTGGGCGATACGAACCAGACGGCTCTTGTCGGTCGGAAGTGCCCGGGCAACCACGCGCAGCCGCGGCATAATCTCCTTGAGCTTCTCGTCGCTCATCTCCGCCATTTCCTTGGAAGTGATCACGATATCCGTATCACTCCGGATCAGACCGGATTCGCGGGCAATGGCCTGCGCCGTCTCTCTGCGGTCGCCGGTGACCATAACGACCTGGATGCCGGCATCCTGCACTTCCCGGATCGCGTCAATGACCTGCTCGCGGACGTTGTCGCGGATGCTGAGGATGGCAATCAGCGTGAGGTCGTCTCCGATTTCGGGACTGTCAGACACAGCTACTGCCAGAAGACGCATCGAGCGGGCCGCCTGCCCGTCAATAAACGCTGTCAGTTCTGTCTGACTTGTCAGCTCGTGGCGCGCACCTTCCTGATCAAGATAGTAGCGGCACTTCTCAAGGATGATCTCCGGTGCGCCCTTGATGTAGCCAAGCTGCTTTTTCTCCGCCCCGGTGCGGATAATCGCGGTCGAGTACTTCTTGGCCGAGTCGAAGGCCGTCATGTCTTCAATCTTTTCCTTGTCGACACTGCCGGCCGCATGCTGGTCAATCAGATACTGCATCAGCGCCCGGTCTGTGCTGTTGCCGCCGAAAATCTCGTCATCATTGACGACAGCACCATTGTTGACGCCGATGCCGTTTATAAGATACTCCTGGTAGGATGGGCTCACATCCGACATGCTGCTCCAGCTGCTGACGCCGCCGGTTGTGAGCTCCACCACAGAAAGATGTCCGTCGGTGATCGTACCGGTCTTGTCGGTGAACAGAATGCTCAGGCTGCCGGCCGTCTCCAGGCCGTTGATCTTGCGCACCAGGACGTTGTCCTTGGCCATGCGCAGGCTCTGGTACGAGAGCAGGATCGAGGTCAGCATCGGCAGGCCTTCCGGCACCGCGCAGACGATGATCGTGACAGCCACGGTGATGGCGTTCATGATCAGGCGGACCCAGCCGAAGCCGTCGGTCGGGATGTCGCCGGTCACCAGCGTCCGGATCAGGATGCCGGCCACAATGCAGATCGAACCGATGTAGCCGAACATCGAGATCTGCTTGGCCAGGTGTGCCAGCTTGACCTGCAGGGGCGTCTGCCGCTTCTCTTCCTGGGCTTCGAGGGCCAGCTGACCAAAGAGCGTGCTGTCGCCGACTTCCGCTGCCTCCATGTAGGCATCCCCGCCGCACACAACGGTGCCCCGGTAGACGTAGTATTCGTTGACGAGGTCCTTGATGTCGTAGTGGGCGCCCTCCGGAGCGGCTGTCTTGTTTGCTTCCTCGCTCTCGCCGTTCAGGGAAGACTGATCAACCTTGATGGTTCCTTCAACAATCGGACCGTCGGCCGGGATTTTGTCGCCGACCTGCAGGAAGATGATGTCGCCTCGCACCACGTCGCCCACATGAATCTCCTGCATGCGGCCGTCGCGGATGACCTTGGCCATCTCCTTGCCTTCCTCTTCGGCCTTAAGCGCCGTCGCCTTGCCTTCCTGCTTGTATTCGCTGACCGCGGAAACACCGTTGGCGATCAGGATGGCGATGAGGATACCGACCGGTTCAAACCATTCGGCCTGTCCCAGAAAATAGAGGACTACCTGCACGCCGAGCGCCACCAGAAGGATGATGATCATCGGATCCTTAAAGCCTTCCAGTATCTTCTTCCACAGGGAGTCCTTCTGCACCTCGGTCAGCCGGTTCGACCCGTACTTTGCACGGCTCTGCTCGACTTCCTGTGCAGTAAGTCCAGTGAGTTTCTGCATCTGATGTTCCTTCCGGCGGCTTTCAGCCGCGTACCACTTCCACGAGGCGCCCGCGCTCCTGTTCACTGATCCGGAACAGAGCGCCGTCTTCGAGCCGGATCGCCTGCCCGCGCGGCACCAGGTTACCTTTTGGCGAGATCATTCCCGTCATGTTTTCGTTGACCAGCAGCCACTGACCTTCCACATGCGCTACCCGTGCCTGCGGCGTGCGGTCTGCCCGCTCGTTGCGCAGCTCACCGGCAAACACGTGCCACCGGAACAGCTGCAGTCCGTCGTACAGGACCAGCATGCGGTCGTGCCGCCACTGGCCCTCGCGGCCGGCCGGCTTTTTGAGTCGGAGCTGCATCAGGTCCGGTGCCGCAATGCGCGTGCCACAGTGCGGGCAGACCGGATGGTCCGGATCGTGCAGGACAAACCAGCCGCCGGGACAGTCCGGATTGCTGCAGGGATGCAAAAGATCCCAGGCCTTCTCCAGTTCCTGCTCCCATTCAGACGCTGACGGCCGCTTCTCCGGACGATGCAGGCCGTCTGAGAAAGCACGGACAAAGAGGTTGCGCAGGCCCGGACCGAGCGAGTCTATGGTAACGCCCAGATCAGGCGGCCGGTTGCTCGCATCATGCGGATCCTCAATAAAGAGGGCCTGCGGCCCGAATTCCAGGAACTCATCTTCCTCCGCTGACACTGTCGAGCGCACTTTCGGTCCCTGCAGCGGATGCCGCAGGAAAAGGTACTGGTAGATGAGGACCGGCAGCGAGTAGTCGTCTGTCTCAATCCGCGGGAACTGCCGGCGCGGATCGTTCCGCTCGTATTCGAGCGTGGCCAGCACCTCCGGCGCGATGTAGCCCCGCGTGCCGGCCACTTCCGGCGGGTACATGTTCGGCACGACCAGCGAATCAATGTCAATGATGACGCAGTCCCCGCTCACCGGATCAATCAGGACATTATTGTTTGAAAGATCCGAGTGAGCAAGGCCCGCAGCGTGCAGGCGCCGCACTGCGCGCGCCAGCCGAATCGAGACGCTCAGCATCGTGCGGAAATCCCCGAGTTCCGCATCCCGGAAAAACTTCCGGTTGCTCGACGTGAACCAGTTGCTGCGCTTGTCTGTGCCCTCCAGGTTCAGCTTGTCTGTCACCGTCGCGTCACGGCCGAAGAAGAACTGCGGCGGATATGTCGGGCAGACGATACCGAACTCCGGCGATTCGACCATCGCGAGCGGCCAGCAGAAGCGGCCGGCAAAGTAGGCAGCGGTCCGTTCCGTATTGCCGGCTGCCCCGCCGGCCGCCTCCGGTACGGTTGGGTTATAGCGCGTTAGGATGGCTTCGAGACGGGAGCGCAGGGCTGGATTCCGCGCGTCCGCTGGATCATTGAAGAACTGCACCACATAACTGCGGTCCGGCGCAAAATACGTGTGCTTCATGCCGCCCCGCGGCGGATTGTCTGTCTTCACGTACGGATATCTTGTCCCGTCCGGTCCGACGGCCTCTTCAATCCTCAAGAGTGCCTCCATCCAGCATCAGGACTACCAGGGTCCGATCATCAAAGGACCCGCGCCTGACGTAATTGTCAAGCCACGCGGCCAGTCTGGCTTCCCGGCTCTCCCCGCGCAGCGGCGGCAGGGCCGCAGCTGCGCGCGCCAGCACATCCCGGTGCTCCCAGAGATCTGCCGGGGCAAGTCCGGTCGCCGCCATGATGCGGTCAGCATAATTGAGCGGGATCTCAATATCCGGATTGTCCACCCAGGGATAGGCAGCCGGTTCCGGCAGCGTCACCTCCACCGGCTCGCCGGAGCGCGCCGCCTGATCGGCCTTGCGGTCAAGGATCCCATTGGCAATGAGATCAAAGTAAAGCTCAGCCAAGTGCGTCTCGTTCGGATGGTAGTCATCGGCAACCCCGTCGGTCATCAGCATGACCAGGTCGTTGCGGCCGCGGCTCACCCGGGTTCGCCGCTGCAGCTCTGCCCTGCTTTGGAAGCGCGGCGAGGTGATAAAGTCCGTCTGACCGGAAAACTCGCCGCTGTCTGCTTCTCCCAGCAGCCGGACTTTATCCGGAAATGGACCGGTTGTATCCAGGGCAGCAATACTGCCGTCTCCGATCTGGCAGCTGATGAGCAGCTGTTCGCCATCCCCGGCCGGCAAAGCGACAAGGACGAGCAGCGTGCAGGCGAAGTCCCCCAGCTGCAGTTCCCGTCCAGAGACTTCGTATCCCGGCCGTCCCTGCCGCTCCTGGAAAGCTTCCTCAACGGCCCCGATGGCCCCAGTCACAGCAGTCTGCACCGTTTCGCAGAGCGCGCCGACCGTACTGGTGAACTCCGCGGAGTCGAGCGGTGCCCTCAGTGCCTCACGGATCTGTCCGTACCGGACCGGGTCCTCACCAAGACCGTCAAAAGCAGCCTGCAGGAGTCCGACCGCCGTCTCGCAGCTGACGCGGGCACCGATCCGGGAGAAGCGGCGCGACCCGGCGCCGTCGGCAACGGCCGCAATCGTCACATCACCGGCCGCCGCGAACTCGAACCAGTCGTCGCAGTTTGTGCCTTCATGCTTGTGCTTTTTGCCGCGCACCCTCGCGCCGATCAGCTGGCTGCAGGATCCCGCAAGCTCTCGCGGGACCGTGTTCTCGGTCGGCTCCGGCTCAATCGCGGCCGGAGGCGGTGCCTTGTACTTCCACTTCCGGGCTGTCGTGGCCAGCACTTCCTCGTCCGTGAGCGGCGCCGGTTTTTCCGCCGGCAGCTGCTCAGGCGCCGCGCTGACCGATTCTGCTGCGCTGGCTGCGGCAGCCGCCTCCGGCTGCATCGCAGGCGCAGCGGCGCTCTCCTCCGGCTTCGGCTCAGCTAACTCAGACCCGGCCGCCACCGGTTCGGCCGCGGCATCGTGCACTGGAGCCGGCTGCGGCCGGGCCGCAGCGCTTTCATCTGCAGCCGCTGCCGGCGGCTCAATCCGGTAATCCGGTACCGCTGTTGGCTTGGACGGCTGGGTTTCCGGCTCGCCCGATGGTCTGTACAGACGGCCGCCCTCAAATACCTGCTTCAGAGGCTGTCCGCCGTCAGTCTCCGGTGATTCACCCGCGGACGCGCCGCCTTTTTCCGGCCGGGCATACCGTCTGGTCGGCGCCCGGCCTGGGCCGCCCTCCATATATTCCAGCAGCTGCCGCGCCAGCGGCGACTGCTGCTCCGGCGGCAGTGCCGGCAGCGCTCCCGGCTGCAGAAAAACAACTGTGATGGCGTTGTCCCCGCGCAGTACCGGCGTTCTCGACCCTGCGGCAGCGGCCTCTTCCAGGCTCTGACTGCCGCCCTGAGATGCAGATGCGGCACGCTCTGCGCCCGCCGCATTCCCCTCAGAAGCCTCACCGCCCGTTTCCGGCGGCAGTGTGTTGTTCGTATCCATACGCTGCTATCCTACCTGCTTCCCTTGACAAGTATTGTGCGGCGGAGCAGGCCCCTCAGGGCACAACGACAAAGCCGGTCGGAGGCGGCGCCAGCTCAATCGGCGCTCCCGGCGCGCTGTCAAGACTCTTCGAACTCATCAGGATCGAACCGGAGACCCACTTGAAGTAATCCGAGAAATCCCCCGGCGAGACCGAGTTCATCATCATCACATTGTCCGTAATCTGCTTGAGATACGAAGTCTCCACGTTGGAGCCCGCACCGCAGGCAATGATGTTGGCTGCTTTCATGTCCTTGAGTTTCGGGGCTGCCTGATCGAACGTCCCCACGTCCGTGGGACTGCCGTCCGTCAGAATGAAGACCAGCGGTTTCCAGTCCCCCTTCTGCTCTTCGGTTGTCTTGCGCACCTCATTGTTCACGCTGTCCATGAGGACTTCCAGCGCCTCCCCGAGCGCCGTCGCACCGCCGGCCTCCAGTTCCGGCTCCTCAAACTGCATCAGCTCCGTGAGCGGTACAGTCTGCCGGGCCGAACTGTCAAAGGTGATGACCGACAGGTAGGCTGTCTCAAGCGCCTGCGGGTCACTGCGCAGTTCACTCAGAAGTGTCTTCACGCCCTGTTTCACCGCTTCAATCGGTTCGCCGAGCATGGAGCCCGAACAGTCAAGCAGCAGGTAGACGGGAAGCCGCCGTACATAGCTTGCCATAAAAGTTTCCTCCCTTGTCTGTGTTGATGACGGACCCCCGCCGGCTCACGCGGCCTGCAGCAGCTGCGCTTCTGCCCATGCAGGGAACTCGTTTATGTGTTATTCTAGCATACAGCTGCGCGCAGCGGCAACGATGCCAGTCTGATTGTATCCTGCCGCGGTCCTGAGGGGGCCGCCGTGGTCCCCTTTGGGCGCACCAGGTATCCTCAGATCCCGTCGCGGCCGTGTTCTTTCGAGTAGTCGAGGAAATTGCCGTCCACCTTCCAGAGCCGCTCGAGCTGATAGAACTCACGTTCCTTGGCATGGAAAATGTGTACGAGCACGTCACCGTAATCGAGGACGACCCAGCGGCCTTCCTCCCTGCCCTCCGTGCGCAGCGGCTGCAGCCCGACCTGCCCGAGCTTGTCTTCCACTTCTTCTGCCAGAGTGCGGACGTGATTGACGTTCGAAGCGCCGGCCACAATAAAATAGTCTGACACAATGGTCAGATCCCGCACATCGAGGATGACAATGTCGTCGGCTTTCTTGTTGTCGAGAATCTCGGCGATGTTGAGAGCCAGTTCAGAAAATTGCAAATCTATACCTCACTTCTGTCGAAGAGTCTGCGGTAGTCGTTGTAGGCCGAGACGGTGTCGGGATCAATCAGATGCTGGTTTTCGAGCACGCGGCGCAGCGAGCACTCGAGCGAATAGAGGACGGCCTTGTCAAGATCCTCGCTGGCAAAATCGCGCAGGATGTCAGCTTCCTGGCTCTTGCGCCCGGGCTCAATCGCATCGGCAATATAGACAATCTTTTCCAGGAGCGACATCGCCGGCCGGCCCGTTGTATGGTAGCGGATGGCGTTGAGGACGTCCTCATCATCCACATAGCCGTGATCGCGCAGCCAGGCAGCGCCGAGCGGACCGTGCACTGTCCTGTCTGAGGGCGAATAGATGCCGTAGTCCTGAATCAGCTTGTCCTGGTTCATCTGCTTGGCAATATCGTGCAGGAGCCCCGCCAGGCCTGCCTTTTCCGGGTCGGCCCCGTAGCGCTCCGCGAGCGCCACCGCGGCGTGTTCGACGCCGAGTGAGTGTTCGTAGCGGTCCCCCTTCACATGTTTCTTAAGAAGGTTGACAGCCGCTTCCCGGTTGTTGGTATAGTCCAGCGCCATAGATCTGTTCCTCCACGCTTTTGGGAACGAGTCCCCGGATGCTTTCGCCTTTCGCGAGCCTTTGTCTGATATCAGTCGATGAGATGTCCGGACCGCGGTAGTCCGAAAGGTGGATCACGGCTCCATACCGGTCCCTGAGAATCTTTGCCTGCAGATCCGGATTCACAAGCTGCGGGCTCAGGGGCCGCCGCAGACAGATAAACTCCGTAAGCTTTGCCAGCTCCGGAAAATTGTGCCAGCCTTCGAGCTGATAGAGGGTATCTTCTCCGATAATGAAGCTGAACTGGGCCTCCGGATGCTGGCGGCGCAGTTCATTTATCGTATCGACCGTGTAGCTCGGGCCGCTGCGGTGAATCTCCACACTGTCCGCCGCAAACTGCGGGTAGGACGAGAGCACCTTATCCACCATCTCGTACCGCAGTTCCTTGGCCAGCACTTCCGGTCCGTGCTTATGCGGCGGGTCGCCGGCGACCAGGAAGAGCACCTTGTCGAGATCAAATTCCCGCTGCGCCTGCTGGGCAATCAGCAGGTGTCCGTTGTGAAGCGGATTGAACGTCCCGCCGAGTAGGCCGATCCGCCGCGGCTTTCCGGCAAGCAGCACTTCATCCTGCAGCCGGGGCGTTCCGGCACTGTATTCCACGGCTCAGCCCCCGCGCTCATGCTTTTTTGGCGAATAGCGGTAAATGACAAACCGCCGCCCGGTCGTGCTGATAGGCTCGGCGCCCGTCTTCTCGCACAGGACGCTGCTCGCCTCCCCGGCGCTGAGCGGTGCATTCTGCTGCACTGTCCCCTTGATGAGCTCCCGCGCCGTGAGCGCATCGTCTGCCTGACGGACCACGTTTTCGGTCACGCCTTCCTTGCCGATGTGCACAATCGGCTCCAGGGCATGCGCCTGCGAACGCAGCTGTGCCCTTTCCCTGCCTGTCATTGCGTCCTCCCACTGCCCGCTTGCAGACTACTCCACAAAGTCAAATTCCTCATCCCCGAGACGGATCGTATCGCCGTCCTTGGCACCGGCCTGCACAAGGCGCTTGACGATGCCGAGATCCTTCAGCAGCTTATGGAAATGCCGCATGGAATCCGGCTCGTCCGGATTGGTCCTCCCGAGCACGTCGTCAATCAGCGACCCGGTCACGGTGAGGATACCGTCCTCAGCCCGCTCCACCTCACAGGTGAGACGCGAATCTTCTTCGGCCCAGGATTCAACAACGCCTTCTTCCGCTATCGGCTGCGTCTGCGGCAGTGTCTCGAGCAGATTGCTCATCGCATACTTGACCGCATCCACGCCCTGGCTGGTCGCGGCCGAGGTCACAATGATCTCCTTGTCCGGGTAGGCCTCCCGGAAGCGGGCGAGGTTTTCCTCGGCACCCGGCAGATCCGACTTGTTGGCAATGATGATTTCCGGCAGGTCGGCAAGCTGCTCAGCGTATTTGCTGAGCTCCTCACGGATTGCGCGGTAATCCTCAAGCGGATCGCGTCCCTCACTGCCGGCCATGTCGAGCACATGGGCAATCATCCGGGTGCGCTCAATGTGCCGCAGGAAATCGTGGCCGAGACCCGCACCTTCGGCGGCCCCCTCGATCAGGCCGGGGATGTCGGCAACAATAAAGTCGGAATCATCCGTGCGGACCACACCGAGGTTCGGGGCCAGCGTCGTGAAGTGGTAATTGTCGATCTTCGGCCGGGCCGAGGTGATCACGGAAAGCAGCGTCGACTTGCCGACGTTCGGGAAGCCGACCAGGCCGACATCTGCAATCGACTTGAGCTCGAGGATAATCTCCCGTTCCCGCACTTTCTTGCCGGGCGTCGAGAACCGCGGCGTCTTGCGCACAGCGTTCGCGAAGCGGGCGTTGCCTTTGCCGCCGCGGCCGCCCGTCAGCAGGGCCACCTCATCGTTCTCGCCGATGTCCGCCGCCACCTTGCCGGTCTCGGCATCGTAGATCACGGTGCCCACGGGCACCCGGATCACCACATTGGCACCGTTTGCGCCCCGCATGTTCTTCTTGCGGCCCTGCTCCCCGTTTTCGGCCTTGAAATGGCGGTGCAGACGGAAATCCATCAGGGTGCGCATATTGCGGTCGCCGACAAAAATCACGTCGCCGCCGTGACCGCCGTCGCCGCCGTCGGGTCCGCCGGCATTCACATATTTCTCCCGGTGAAAGGAAACGGCGCCGTTGCCGCCGTCCCCTGCCTTGACACGTATCTTGACTTTATCTACTATCATTCTGTTTTCGCTGACGGACACAGATCGCTCAGGACGCACTCGCTGCAGCGCGGCTTCTGTGCCTTGCACACCCGCCGGCCGTGCCAGATGAGCCAGTGATGCGATTCGATCCAGTCTTCCTTCTTGATCCGTTTGCGCAGCTCCATTTCCACTTCCTCCGGATCATCGCTGTGGGCAAAACCGAGCCGGTTGGCAACGCGCTTTACGTGCGTGTCCACAGGAATGGCCGGTATGCCGAAACCAAAGGCCAGAACCACGCTGGCCGTCTTGCGTCCGACACCGGGAAGGGTGAGCAGCTCTTCCATTGTATGCGGCACCTGTCCGCCGTAATCCTCGACCAGTTTTCTGGCGCTCTGCGACAGACTTTTTGCCTTATTTCTAAATAAACCGCACGTCTTGATGTAATCTTCGATCTCGCCGGTTTCGGCAGCAGCCAGGGTCTCGGCGTCCGGAAAGCGCCGGAAGAGCTCTTCGGTGATCAGGTTGACACGGGCGTCTGTGCACTGGGCGGCGAGGATTGTCGCCACGAGCAGCTCATATGGATTACGAAAGTTGAGCGCTGAGCCCTCGTCTTTGTAGACTTCGCGCAGCCTCTCAAGCATCTCTTTCTGTTTTGATGTTGCCGGCATGCGGCGATCTCCCTTCCGTCCTGCGGGCTCCCTCTCCCGTCAGCAGGCTTCTGACACTGACTCCCGGCAGGTTGCCGAGCCTGCCGGTGAGCGCCCCGAGCCGCGCCGGCGTCAGCCGCACGACAACAGCAATGACCGCGAGGTCACTTGCAACATCCGGCACGCCGAGCCTGGCCACAATGCAGTCCCCGAATTCCGAGAGCACGGCATTCACGCGCGGAGCGCTGTGCCGCTCATTTTCGACCAGAATGGCCACCACACCGATCCGCTCATCCGCCAACGGGGAACTCCATTTCTCTGAGTCTCTCGCGCAGAAAAAGCATGTCCTGCGCGTAATCTGCCTGCAGACCGGGATTGTAGATGAGGCTGGCCGGGTGATACAGGGCAAAGAGGGTCCGCCCTAAAAGCGGCCCCTCCTCAAGGAGGAGCGGCCGGCCGTGCACATCGCCGATCCGCTGGCTGCGATTTCCTGAGAGGGCGTTAAGCGGCGTATTGCCGAGCGTCACAATAAGCTCCGGATCAACGCAGGCAATCTCCTCAAGCAGAAAAGGCAGCGCGTCCCTGACCTCAGCGGCCGTGGGCGTCCTGTTCGATACCGTCCGGCGCCGGCCTTCCCGGATGCGCACCGGCCGGAACTTGCAGACATTTGTGATGTAGAGATCTGCACGGGACAGGCCGATTCCGGCAAGAAAGTCCTGCAGGTTGCCTCCGGCCCGCCCGACAAATGGCGTGCCCGTCTCTATCTCCCGCGCCCCCGGCGCCTCGCCGATGAGCATCAGGCGGCAGGGTACCGGTCCCGCTCCCGCAACCAGCGGCTCACTGCCGTAGAAGCGCGCCATCTCCTGATTGAGCTTCGTCAGCGGCAAGTCGTCGCACCTCCTGTCCGATGATCTGAAAATCCGCCTCCGCAAGCGGCTTGTTCGGCGGATTGTGCAGCAGGGCTGCCGGATGATACGTGGGGATGATCGTGAAGCTCTTCACATGATGCACGCTGCCGTGCTCGCGCGTGATCCGTACGTCCCGCCTGAGGACCAGCCGGGCTGCGTGCACGCCCAGACAGACAATAATCTTCGGCTTCACCAGCGCCAGCTGGGCACGCAGATATGGAAAGCATGCCTCAATCTCCTCGGGTTTCGGATCCCGGTTTCCCGGCGGCCGGCATTTGACGACATTGGCAATGAAAACATCGCTGCGCCTGAGACCGATTCCCCCGAGCAGCTCATCGAGCAGCTGCCCCGAGGGACCCACGAACGGCCGTCCGGTTTCGTCCTCGACGCGGCCCGGTCCTTCCCCGATCAGCATGATGTCCGCATGAATATTGCCTTCCCCGAACACCATATGCGTCCGGTACCTGGCGAGATCACATTTCGCGCAGGCCTGGCAGTCTTCATGCAGCGTTTTCCAGTTCCGGTAGCTCATGCGTCCACGCCGCGGCGGCCTTCGAGAGCCTTGGCGAGCGTCACTTCATCGGCGAACTGCAGGCTCGTTCCCACCGGCACCCCGTAGGCAATGCGGGTCA
Source organism: Clostridia bacterium (assembly GCA_014805015.1). Lineage (GTDB taxonomy): Bacteria > Bacillota > Clostridia > Christensenellales > Christensenellaceae > JAAUYQ01. The sequence goes on from JAAUYQ010000010.1 coordinate 26,412, forward strand.
CCGTCACGTCCTTCGGCTTCAGGACCGACTGCAGGTAGGTAGCCGTCGCCTGTCCGGCCACATCGGTTGAGGTGGCGAGAATCACTTCCTCCACACTGCCGTCGAGCCGCGCGAGCAGCTCATTGATCGTCAGATCGTCGGGTCCGACGCCGTCCATCGGGGAGATGGAGCCGTGCAGCACGTGATAGGTGCCGCGGTATTCATTGGTTTTCTCGAGGGCAAGCACGTCCTGCACGTCCCGGACCACACAGATCACGGAATGATCGCGCCGGGGGTCGGCACAGACAGCGCACACCTCGTCCTGCGTGATGTTGCCGCAGACGCGGCAGCGGTGGATCTGCGTGCGCGCCTCGACCAGATCTTCGGCGAATGTCCTGACGTCCTCCTCATCCATTTCCAGGACAGAAAAGGCCGCCCGTTCCGCGGATTTGCGGCCAATGCCGGGCAGACGGCGCAGATCCTGCACCAGCCGCTCAAGCGCTTCCGGATATTCCATCGACTAAAACAGACCGCCGAGATTCATGCCGCCGGTGACCTGTCCGACGACCTGCTCTTTCATCTGATCCACTTTGGACGCACACTCGTTGAACGCCGCTACCATCAGGTCCTGCAGCATCTCCACGTCATCCGGGTCCACCACTTTGGGATCCAATTCAATATCCTTGACGCGCATGTCGCCGGTCATCGTAATCGTAACCACACCGCCGCCGCTGCTTGCCGTGACCTCCGTCTCTTCAAGCTGCTGCTGCGCTTCCATGACCCGCTGCTGCATCTGCTGCGCCTGCTTGATCATATTCTGCATGTTGCCGCCGCCGGGCATGCCGCCGCGGAATCCACCTTTTGCCATTTGGGTCTCCTTTTCTTCAGTCGTTCTTTACAGTCACCCGCTCCCTGAACGCACTGTTCAGAGCTGACATGACCTGCTCTGCACTCTCTTCGTCGTCTATCTGCTCAAACTCAGCCCGTACCTGGCTTACCGGACTTCCGTACACCTCACTGAGCGCCTCGAGCACAGCCGGCTGCTCGGCATCACTCACCAGAAAACGAACCAGGGCCTCATCCGCAGAATCGGCGTGCAGGACAATCGCGCCGCCCCGCCGCTCGATCCCCGCCACTGCCGCGGCCGCCGGGCCGGCGGCCGCATTCCGCTCCGTGACGGCCTTCCGGAACCTGGGAAGCGCATTTTCCGGCTCGACCGATGGCGCGGCAGCGGTTGCCGGGGACGGCGCTTTTGCTGCCGGAGCGCTTCTGCTTCCCTGAGCCGGATCGGCAGATGCCGGGGGAGGCGCAGCGGCAGCCTGCGGAGCGGCCGGCGCCTCCGGGGCAGCGCTTTGTCTCCGGCCGCTCGTCTGCAGCCTTTCCATCTGCGCTTCCAGCCGCTGCAGGCGCGCTTCCAGATTCCCAAGATCCACGTCCGTGGCCGTGTTGGCTGCCCGCACGACCGCTGCAAGAAGCACAGCCTGCGGCACAGGCGAATAGCGCAGGGCATTATGGGACTCAATCAGGACATCCAGGGCCCGCAGCGGAATCTCCGTGCTGCCGCCATCCCCGGCAGTCTGGGCCAGCCGGTCTGAAAGATACACCGTGAGGTCCTGCAGGACCTGTCCCGGCGCTGTCCCGCCTGCCAGAATCGCCTCCTGCGCCGCCACTGCCCTGGCTGCGTCCCCGGCAAGGATGCTCTCGCCAAGCTCACTGAGCTGCCTGGCGTCGGACAGCCCCAGAATGCGCAAGACATCCGCTGCCGTCAGTTCGGTGCGACCGGCTGAACACTGCTCAAGCAGGGAAAGAGCATCGCGGAGTGCGCCTTCTGCCTGCGCCGCCAGAAGCGCAAGCGCCTCATCTTCCGCCCTCACGCCGATCTCTCCGGCAACGTAGCGAAGCCGGCTGACAATGTCGGATGGCGTGATCCGCCGGAAGTCAAAGTGCTGGCAGCGGGACTGAATCGTCTTTGGGATTTTGCGCAGTTCTGTGGTCGCCAGAATAAAGATGGTATGGGCAGGCGGCTCTTCGAGTGTCTTCAGCAAAGCATTGAATGCGCCGGCTGAGAGCATATGCGCTTCATCAATGATGTAGACCTTGTAGCGTCCCTGGATCGGCAGCAGGGCTGCCTTCTCGCGGATGTCGCGGATGTTCTCGACGCCGCTGTTGGAGGCCGCGTCAATCTCCACCACGTCAACAAACTGCTCGCCGGCAAACATGCGGCAGACCTCGCACTCCCCGCACGGACTGCCGTCCACCGGATGCAGGCAGTTGACAGCATTGGCCAGAATGCGCGCCGTGGTTGTCTTCCCCGTGCCGCGGCTGCCGCAGAACAGATACGCGTGAGCCGGCTGGCCAGTCTCAATCTGCCGTCTGAGCACCTGCGTGACGTGATCCTGGCCGCTGACATCTCCGAAAACAGACGGGCGGAATGCCCGGTAAAGCGTACGGCTTTCCATAGCTCAGTTTCCGGTCCGCGTCCGCCGGGCGGCAAGATAATCCATGAAGCGGTCAAAGTCGCCGTTCAGGATCAGCTCCTGCGGAAACTCCTCATCCTCGAGAACGGCCAGCGCCCGCTCGAAGTGCCCGACACCGTAGCTTGAATGCGCGTCACTCGAAACGATAATCGGCACGCCCTGTTCCCGGCACAGGCGGATGATACGCCGGCAGTTCGGTTCACTGCCGCGCCGGTACTTAAATGAATGATTGTTGATCTCTACCGGCTTGCCGAGCTCCCCGCTCATCCGCACAAGCGCCTTGTAGTCGAGCGGATACTTGGGATTTCCCGGATGCCCGACCGCATCCACGTGCGGATTTTCAAGCGCTCCGAGTACGGCCGCCGTGTTTGCCTGCTCATCTTTCGGCGGAAACGAGATCGTGTGCAGGGAGGCAATCACGAATTCGGCAGCACCGATGTACGGCATCTCGAGGTCCAGAGCGCCTCCCTCGTCCATGATATTTGCTTCCGCGCCCTTCACCAGGCGGACATCTTCTATATAATCCGGCAGACCGTCCAGTACCGCTGTGAGCGTGAAGGCCGGCGCCGCCCCGGGAATCTCAGGGCCATGATCCGCGCAGACGAAACCCTTCAGGCCAATGTCCCTTGCAGCCTGCGCATTCTCCTTCAGGGTGCCGTAAGCATGACCGCTCAGGACAGTATGGGTATGGGTGTCCAGTTCTATTTTCAGCTTGCTCATACCGCAAAATTATACACCGACTGCAGTTGCAAAAAAATCTGCGTGCAGCCCGTCAGGTGCCGGCCTGCAGGTAGCGTCGCGCGTAATGAAAAAGGTACTGCTGAGCGATACCGGCACCGGCACCGAAGCGTTCCGCTGCAAAGACCGCGACTTGCTTCGGCCGACCGTCAAAGCCGTAGAGCTGCCGGATAATCCGCCGGATCCAGACGTCTGCCGGAAACGCATCGCGCTTGCCGAGTGCAAAGAGCGCGATGCAGCCGGCCACTTTCGGACCCACACCGGGGAACTCCTGCAGCCGCCGCAGGGCCTCACCCGTCGGCATTTCCCGGAAGCTCCCAATATCTTCCCGTGCTGCCCGCTCAGAAGCAGCCAGTATGTAGGGCGCCCGGTAGCCGGCTCCAAGGGCACGCAGCCGCTCTTCGCTTAGGGCCGCCAGTTGCTCCGCTTCGGGGAAGGTCCAGTACTCGCGGCCCCCGGCTGCAAACGGCCGACCGGCCTCCCGGCAGAGCGCCTCGATGATGCGCGTGATGCGCGGAATATTGTTGTTCGCCGAAATAATGAATGAAATGAGCGTCTCGAATGGTTCCTGATTGAGGACGCGCAGCCCCGGGGCGCTCTCAATGGCCCTCCAAAGGACGGGATCGTCCGCCGGCAGCAGCGCGGCATAATCGGAGCCGAGGTCAAAGTAGCGCCTCCAGGCATCCTCAGTCTGACTGCCGCCCTCGGCGCGAAGCCGGACCGCAGTCCCTGTCTGCTCCGCTTCAACGATACTGCCCATCGCCACTCCGCGCCAGACACCGTCTTCCCGGTGGAAACGGAACGTCTGTCCGCATGAGAAGACATGGTCTGGGCAGAACTGCTCTGCCGGCAGATGAATTTCCACTTCCTTCCTCCAAAGAAAAAGGACAGCCGACGCTGTCCGTACAATCCGTGTCTGTTACTGAGCCGCTTCCGCAGCCGGGTAAACGCTGACCTGTTTCCTGCTCTTTCCCTTACGCTCGTAGCGCACAACGCCTTCTGCTGTGGCAAACAGCGTGTCATCACCGCCGCGGCCGACATTGGTCCCGGGATGGATCTTCGTGCCTCTCTGCCGCACGAGAATGGAACCGGCTGTGACGAGCTGACCGTCCGCCCGCTTCACGCCGAGGCGTTTGGATTCGGAGTCTCTGCCGTTTCTGGAACTGCCAACACCTTTCTTATGTGCCATGCTATCCCGCCTTTCTGTTCCTTTTATTCCGCTGAACTGCTGCCGCCCGGCGCCACGATGTCTGTCACCTCGAGCAGCGTGTATGGCTGCCGGTGGCCCTGCTTCTTGCGGTAGCCGATTTTCCGTTTATATTTGAAGACGACGACCTTGCGTTCCTTGTCCTGCTTGAGGACCTTGGCCTTGACCGAAGCACCCTCAATCTGCGGCTTGCCGATAATCGTCTCGCCGTCGCCGGAGATCAGGAGCACCGGGAGCTCCACGGTCTCGCCCGGCTCCACATCAAGTTTCTCCACCTTGATGCGCCGGCCCTTCTCAACCGTCTGCTGCTTGCCGCCGCTTTCAATTACTGCGTACATGTTTTTCCCTTCCTCTAACCAGTCTCGCCGCAGAAAAGGCCCGTTCCTCTGGGAAGCGCGTTAGCTGCCTTCTGCGTGCGGCTCAATCATTGAGTTTAACAAACGAGGGCACGTCTGTCAATGAAACTCCTGGGCCCCATTGAGACTGTCCGTTCCGCCGGCCGTACGGATCTGCAGATAGGAAGGGTTTTCTCCGTCCATGCCCCGGATGTAGAACCGGGAGCGCGGGTAGTCCGGCAGGATACGGATTCCCTGTGCGTTGCGCGTCAGGATGCGGTCTGCGACCGGGCGCGGCACCTCAATGAGGTACGTGGCCGGCTCCGCATTTTCCATGTGCCGCATGACGGCAATCCGGACCCGCCGTGTCAGCGTTTCGAGGTTCGGGATTTTCCCGGAGCCGCCGCAGTGCGGGCAGGTCGTCTCCATCAGGGCGGAAAGGCGGCGCCGGGAACGCTTGCGGGTCATCTCCACCAGGCCGAGACTGGTCATGCCGAGAACGTTCGTGCGGGTCGGATCGGAACTCACCGCCTTCTCGAGCCGCTCGAGCACGCGGCGCCGGTTTTCCTCCGACTCCATGTCGATAAAGTCCACGATGATGATGCCGCTGAGATCCCGCAGCCGGATCTGGCGGGCAATCTCATCTGCCGCCTCGAGGTTGGCATTGACAATGGTCTCCTGCAGGTCATCGTTCCCTGTGTACTTGCCCGTGTTAACGTCGATGGCGGTGAGGGCCTCCGTTTCGTCAATCACAAGATAGGCACCGTTGCGCAGCCAGACACGCCGCTGCAAAAGACGCTCCATCTTGTCTTCGAGAGCGTAGGCATCAAAAATAGGGACGCTACCGGAGTACCAGTGAATCCGCGGACGCAGCTCCGGCGCCAGCATGGCCGTCAGGGCACAGACGCGTTCGTAGGCATCCTTGTCGTTGATCACAAGCTCATCGACGTCGGCNGTAAACGCGTCGCGTACTGTCCGGAGCAGCAGGCTCTCCTCGGCATGCACGAGCCGCGGCGCGGAAACGACGCGGGCCTTGTCCTGGATCCGCTGCCACATCCGCTCGTAGAGGGCAATCTCTTTCGCGATCTCGGCTTCCTTCGCCCTGGCAGCAGCGGTGCGCAGAATCAGCCCCATGCCCGGCGGACAGAGCTTTTTTGCCAGGTCCTTCAGCCGCGAGCGCACGGCGTCGTCTCTGACCCGGCGGGATATTCCGATATGCTCCACGGTCGGCATCAGGACAACATAGCGTCCCGGGAGCGTGATGTGCGTCGTGACGCGGGCGCCTTTGGTACCGCCCGGCTGCTTGAGCACCTGCACGAGGATGTCCTGGTTGGGCCTGAGCACTTCGCGGATGGGCGGCACCTCCGCCGGCGGGCTGTCCTGGGCCGCATCGTCTCCCATATCGCGCACAATGTCGCCGGCATAGAGGAACGCGTTCTTATCGAGGCCGATGTCGACGAAGGCCGCCTGCATGCCGGGCAGAATGTTCTCCACCTTGCCTTTATATATATTGCCCACCAGACGTTCCCGGCCTCGGGTCTCCACGTGCATCTCCGACATCTGCCCGTCTTCGAGCAGTGCCAGACGTGTTTCGTCCGGACACACATCTGCAATCATTTTGCGTTCCATCACTCAGTCCTTCCCGTCCGGCTGCTTCAAGAGGCAGTCACGGCTCAGGTGTCTCCCCGCATNTCCCGGATNGCACCTTTCTGCAGTCCGAAGACGGCGTTGAACATCAGGCTGCGCACAATACGGGAGCGGCCCGCGATCGTGAGGCGCACGTTCGGATAGGCATTGTCCGTATAGATCCGGTGCCTACGCACAGCATCCTCAACTGCCTGCATGTCCTCAAGCACCAGTTTCAGCTCATCGATCTGATCCTGGATGCCGTTGAGGCGCACTGCCTGCCGGGCCAGTACCTCTGCGACTTTTGGATTGTCCTTGTGCTCGTAAAGCGAGCGCATGCTCGACTCGAGCGCCTGCCATTCCGAGCGCGTGGCCTCAAGCTGACTGCGGAATTTGCTTTTCTGTGCCAGGAACGCCTTGGTTGGCGCCAGCTTCAGGTTCGTTGAGCGAAAGGCGTCGTTGCCGGNTGTGCGCACCCGAATATCGCCCATTGCCGTGAGCGTGCCGCCGAGAACCACACCCTTGCCGCGCGTGACATCAATCGTGCCGTCGCAGCTGACATTGCACAGGATCAGCGATTCGAACGATGCGTTGCCGCCAGCGTAGGCCCGGGCATTCTCCATGAACTTGCACTTCAGGTCCCGGGCTGCCTGGATGCGGCCGGTGCTCTGCGAGGTGACACCGCCCCAGATCGTGACNTCCTGACCGCCGATGANGGTGCCGTTCTCCACAGCNCCATAAATCGCAATNTCNCCTTCCGCTTCCACACGGAAATGCGGCCGCACACTGCCCTCGATAATGACCGCACCGTTGAACTTGATATTGCCCGTCTTATAGTCCACGTTTCCGGGAATCCGCAGAATCTCACTGACACTGAAGCGTCCGTCCGAGCAGATAAAGTGGCCTGGGACCGAGGCGAGAATGTAGCGTCCGTCTTCAGACAGATGCGTATTGCGCCCANCAGCCCGCGTGCAGGCCCGGCCGGGCCGGCCAAGCAGNGTGGCGCCNGTNACATCATAGCCGTTNCGGCCCTCGGTCGGCGGAATAATCTCCCCGAGCTTCTGGTCCNCTCTCACCACGTTGATCCAGTTGCGCTCAGCATAGTTTGCCTTGTCCCGGTCATCCACAAGCCATTCACCGGCATTCGGATCTGTCACGAGATCAATCGCCTTGCCGTCCTTGCCGCGCGTAGCGGCGATGCCCCGGGCCACGCGCGTAAGGCGCATATAGCCTGTCTTCGGATCGGACAGCACGTCGACTGCTTCGGTGTTGATGCCGGCCCGCACGCCCGCCGCTGCGAGCGCTGCCTGGATCCGGGCGCGCGAGACCGGCCGGCCGCCGTTCACCGGCGGCAGCACCGCTGCCCAGGCCTGCAGCCGGTCATTATCAATCCAGACAAGCACCTCCGCGTCCTGCCTGGTNTACGGATCGTCCCTGAGTTCGCGCAGGCGGGTTANGGCAGCCGAGCGGAAACTCGGCATGCATTTCGGCGGATAGACCTGATCAGGGTGAAAATCCCCGTCTGAATGGGCATCCGGACGCACGTCTACCGCCCGGCACAGCTGCACGAGCGGATTGCTGCTTTCTTTGGCTGCNGCTTCAATGCGTTCCCGNATNGAGGCACCGTCCGGAAACGGATCGTGAAAAAGACCGCTGCTGCTCATCTGTGCGCGGCGCTAATGAGGCCGCTTCTGCTCCTTTCTGTCCGTCCAGGGCGCACCCGAACCGTTGTGCATGATTGGNGTTGACAGCGCAGCCCCGCCGCCTGTCTGCTGCAGATACCGGCAGGCTGCCCTTTTAATTATACGCCGCCACCCTGCTTAGATGGTATGGCCGCGCCCGCCAGAACCGTCTGCAGAGTCAAAAAAGCCCCCCGCATCCAGCAGGGGCTGATTGAGCATTTTCTTTTTGATTCTNTTNCNAATCTAAGCCGGTNTGGGGTTTCNNTGCACAACCCCTCNCGAAAGCTCCATACAGCAATGCNNNCCGGCNCACCCCTGNATCTCAACGCTTNAGCGACACCCTAGTTGTCGTTTGTTNTAACAAGTNTATCGCNGCATTCCCGGNAGNNTCAATGCNTNATTNCGCANATNNTCACTTTNTTTCTATGNNTTCCNGNAANANCTNCCGNAAGGGAATCCGNTNCCCNTCCNGCTCNGCGAAACACTCGGTGCGGCGGATGNGGAANGGAACGTCNGATCCNGNCNGNNGGAGGATCTCCCGGNCCGCCGTNTCCGGATTCAGCGACCGGCCGCTGGCATTNGCNGTCNNCAGNCGGACTGTGCCGNCNNCTCCNGCNTCGANNGNCAGGATGAGCTCNCCNAGATCAAGCTCCCGCCCTTTTCTGTCCAGGCAGAGGTGCGGGCCGGTATCGCCTAANGAGGCTGCGGCTNCGGNGATCCTCTNAAGCTCCGCCGGGTCTTCNGTCTCAAAGCGTANCTCATACGAGGCGCTGTCATTNANGGCCATCAGCTTTTTCGTGCCCTGGGGGATTCTGTATAGCCCGCGAAGCTCAAGTCCGGGAGGCATAGAAGCCGCGAGCGCCTCNAANGCCCGGCGCAGGCTGAGNGANTCNTCCACNTCGAGTTCCAGATAGTCNGCATCGGTCGCNTACCCCACNGAAAGCGGCGANGCNAANGACATGATNAGGTGCGGNTTNAAGCCCTGGCTGTACAANGCNGGAATCCGGGCGCGTCTGACGGCGCGTCCGAACGCTCTCTGCATATCCAGATGGGAGGTGTACACTGCCGGCCCGCTGCGTGCATACCGTATAGCTATTCTCATTTGTATATAAGAAAAAGCCTGCAGAAATCCTGCAGACCTTTCTNAGCCTCCTTGTTACTGCATCAGCTGCGCTGCAATGGTGAGGTCACCAATATCGCACTTGCCGTTGCCGTTGATGTCCGCTGCCTCTNTNGCAGTTCCGGTCATGACGACGTCACCAACCAGATAGTTCGCCATGCTCACCAGCTGGCCGATGCTCATGCGTCCGGTACCCTGCACGTCGCCCTGCACAATGATNGTCAGTTCGTCGGCNGTGACCGGCGNTCCCTCTGCNCCNGGCTCNTCCGTCAGCAGNAGNGTCACNGTGCATCCTGTCGTGATGCGGTCGTCCTCGCTGCGCAGCAGATTGCCGTTCTTGTCNCGNACTTCGAGCGTGTAGCGGCGGCCGCTGCCGGTGAGGTTCTGCGCGATCACGTCTTCATAGACGCCCTTGACNGTCAGCATCAGNCCGTCCCGGCTCGCCCGGTAGCCGCGCAGNTACCGCTCNCCGGTATCTACGTCTTCCTTGATCGTCAGCTTGCTCGTGGGTGCCACGTCAAGCTGCGGATACTCCGGATAGACCTGAATGGTTGCGGTNGTNTTGGCCGGAGCCTGCACNTGCGTCAGGGANCCCTCNACCACGCAGCGGTAGCGGAACTGCTGGTTNCTGTCACTTTCTGTATAGGTNCGNGTCGTGAAGACCGGCGTATCGTAGCCGCTGCCGTCGCTGTCATCACAGTTTCTCCANGANCTCGAGCCCGGCTCCTGCACTCTCCAGGTGTAGGTGAGCGGCTCGGACGGATGAATAACTNCATTCACGCGCAGCGTNACCGTCTTGNCGACCATCGCGNTNTGCGAGCGCGGTNCGCTCAGAATCGTCGGCACGCTCCGCAGCATGATCCGCACTTCGACCTCGTTGGTGTAGACCGTCGCACCGGCTGGACTGCCGCCGCGGTTGACGATTTCGCACCGGTAGCGGCCGTCATACTGATCCGTGCTGCCGACAAACTCCAGTTCCGAAGAAGCTGTGTCCGCTGTATTCACATCGAACTGGTCAAGGTCTTTGACACTGACCCACTGCTGCGCTTCGTCATCCCAGGTCTGCCAGTTGAACTTATAGCTGTTGTTGCCGGCGATCTGCACAGCGGTGCGCAGGACCGGGTGTGCTGCCTCCGCGGTACCGCTCTGCAGCGTCCAGCCTTCCGGCTGCGTCACAATGACCGGCATGTCGCCCGTCTGCCAGACCAGCACCGTGAACACTTTGGAATTGACGCTCAGGTTCTGGCGCAGGTTGGTCACCCGGCAGCGGTACTGCGTGCCGCTCTGGCTAACCTGCAGGTTGGAGACGGTAAGAGACGGACCTGCCGCATCCGGCACATCCTGCCAGCCGTCGCCAGTCAGGACTTCCCACTGGTAGGCAACCGGCTCGCCGCTTGGGCTGTATGCCTTCGCACGCATCCGGACGTACTCGCCTACCGAGGCACCCTGGGTGGTGTCGCCGACAATCGTCACCACCGGCACGGCGTCTGACTCGACAACCGTGACCTGGAACTCCGGAGACCAGACCCATTCCACCTGGTCTGCCGGATTGTAGATCTTGCACTTGTATACATAGTAGCCGTCATCACCGTAGCGGCCCGGACGGTACGTTGTCTCTGTCGCTCCCGGAATCGCATTCGTCTCTTCCATGATGACTTCTACGTCCGGTTCTGTTTTCATCATGTACCACTGATACGCAAGCTCGCTGCCTGAGTCAATGGACGCGATGACATCAAATTTCAGATCGCCGCCTTCGCCCTGCACAACGCGGTGTTCCACGTCCTGCTTCGGCTCATCGACGGTGATCACGCCCTTGGCCGGCACAACCTTGATGACGATCTCGCCGGTCTGTGCCTCAAGCGGGCTGCTCGCGCGACCCGAGGTGTTCGTGACAATGCACTTATAGTACGTCAGGACATCGTTGAGCGTCCGGGCCGCGGCAAAGCTGTAGGGATTGTCCGTTCCCGACGCCACTTCCTGCCAGGCAGACGCATCTTCATGATCGCGTGCTGTCGTGGCCATCCAGCGGTAGCTGAGGGAAGCCGCGCTGATGCCGTTCGTTTCCTCCACGATCAGGTCGATCTGCGCACCTTCCTGCACTTCGAGCATGGAGCCCGCAGCCTGGGGCTCGCTTGTCAGCCGCACACGCGGCTGTACCGGCATATCAAGGTTGATCTTGATGCCGCGGGTCGTCTTCTTGCCGCCGCGGTTTGTCGCGGTGCTGCGCAGGATGTTCTGGTCAAGATCAAGCTGCACATTGATGATCCGCAGCACGGTGCCGTCATCTTCGAGCACAAAACCCTCCGTGCTGTCCGTGATCGGCGTCGCCTGGCCGCTCACTGTGTTAAAGAGTTCCCAGCTGCAGGTCAGCACGCCGCCGACACCCGAACCCGGGTCTGCATCCACGTTCAGGATGAGATCGTTGCCGCGGGCAATCGTCACTTCATACGTGTTGGCCGAGGTAGACGGCGAAACCGTCACCGGCCGCCCGTTGTTCAGCGTCGCCGAGAAACCATTGATCACAGGATCCGCAAAGCTCTTGTCCACCCGGACAGTATAGGTCACGCTGACCTGTGCCGTCTGTTCCGGTGTCAGGTTCTGGAAAGCCGGTCCGGTCGGGGTGACCACAAAGACGGCTTCCGTGTTGGCCGGCGAGTCAATCGTGAAATCGAGTGCCCGCGCATCGGTCGTTTCGCTCGATGTCTGTCCCGCCTCCGTGCGTGTCCAGACATACTGAGCCGAGGCCGGCACCAGGCTCATCTGCCAGGCTGCCATGAGGCGGCCGGTGACAGAAAGATCCGTCGTGCCGTATGTGTATGTGACCTCATTGTCACTTATCTGCTCAACACTGTAGCCGGCTGCCGCCTCGGGCGCCGCTTTCAGCTGCGGAATCACCGTCCGCGTGAAGGTCAGTGAGCTGCGGGCCGGGTCAATACCGCGGCCGCGGGCTGTCACTGTATAATGGTTGACACCGCCGGCCACCTGGCTGGCGTAAGTGGCACCATCGTCGTAGGCCACGGCGAGCTGGAACCAGGCACGGTTTGTCTGGCTGTCATACCAGGCACCGGCATTATCCGGTTTATCATACGGGAACTGGTCAAACCGCTCACCAAGTTCCGCCGAAGTCCATTCAAAAACACCGCGGCCGCGGTTGTCCGGGGTCGCCAGCGTATTGTCGCCGGCATTGATCCGCGACGCCATGTCGCTGATCGCGGCTGCATCGAGCTGCGCTTCGAGCAGCATATCCGTATCGCCGGGCGTCACCTCGGTCACCAGCTTGGCCGGAACCGCTGCACTGTCCGCATTCACATAGCTGAGACCCGTTCCCAGGGCTTCCAGGCGGAATCTGACTGAATGGGTCACAGTGCCAGCCGCATCGTACAGGTCACAGGTGTACGTGTAGGCGCCAACAGCCGCAAAGTCGCCTTTGTCGAGACTGGCAATGTAGCTTGAAGCCGTCTCACCCGGAAGAATTCCCGTCCCGACGCTGCCGCTCGGCGCCTGACGCCGCCATGTATACGAAGCCGCCGACTCGCCTTCGACCTCGAATTCAATCGTAAGGTCTGCATTGCTGACAAGCACAACCGCGTCAGCAACCGGATTCTCCTCGGTGCTGCCCTCGAGGTTGCTGCTCAGCACTGCGTCCTGTTCATTCTTTACAATCAGGTATGACTCAGCACGCTGCTCAGCCCGCGCTTCGCCTGCGGCTGCTGCCGGCGTGCCCTGTTCTTCTGCCGCCAAGGAGTTCATGGGCACCAGAAGTGTTATTAAGGCCGCGACTGCGCAGAACAGCGCAGTCCACTTCTTCAGTTTCTGCATTTACTTCCTCCCCTTTGGTATCTATCGTTAATCTGTCGCTAATTCTCTCAATATATTCTTTCGGAATTTTCCCTGTCTTTCTGAACTGTCCGAGGACTCTGAACCACTGAACAATTTATGAACATTTCAGCCGGCATGGATCGTGCACCCGCTGCCTTCGAGACCGCAGCCGCTGCAGGTCTGCCGGCACGACGCCGTACGGCAGCCGCCTTTCGCCCGGTCAAGCTCCCGGAGCAGAAAATCCGGCGAGATCCTCTGATCAATGTGATCAAACGGCATCTTCTCACCCGGCTTGCGCTGCCGGCTGGCATAAAAAGCCGGATCCAGGCCGCAGGCCGCGAAGGCCTCTTCGTAGCGTTCCGGCCGGAACTGCTCGCCCCAGGCATCGAGGACAGCACCCCGGCGGTAGGCTTCGAGCAGGACTCTGCCAAGCCGCCTGTCTCCACGGGCCAGCACTGCTTCAAGCAGACTCGTCTGCGTGTCATGGTACTGGAAGCGCACACCCCGCATCTTCAGCTTCTCCTTCAGATAAGCGTGCTTGGCATTAAGCTGCGCCGGCGTATCCTGTGCTTCCCACTGAAACGGTGTCGCCCCTTTCGGCACGAAGTTCGAGACACTCACGACAATCTCAAGACGGCCCCGCCGCACGCTTTTGGGTACAGCATAGAATTCGTCGCGGATCGCCCGCACAGTGTCAGCAATGCCGTCGAGGTCTGCCTGCGTCTCTGTCGGCAGCCCAATCATAAAGTACAGCTTCATGTGGGTGGCGCCAGCCTCGAAGGCGGAACGCGCCGCCCCGAGGATTTCTTCTTCTGAAATGTTTTTGTTGATAACGTCCCGCAGACGCTGCGTGCCGGCCTCGGGTGCAAACGTGAGACCCTTCTTACGGACCTCCTGCGCCTGCTCCGCCTGCCGAAAACTGTCCATACGCATCGACGGCAGCGACACGGAGACACGCCGCTCACGGTTCTCTTCAATCAAACTGTCAAGCAGCGGCCCGATACCGCTGTAATCGCCGGAAGAGAGGGAACACAGCCCAATCTCTTCCCAGCCGCTTGCATCCAGGATCTGCCGCGCGCAGCTGAGGTTCGCTGCCACGCTGCGCTCCCGCAGCGGCCGGGTAATGAAACCCGCCTGGCAGAAACGGCAGCCGTTCGGACATCCACGCATGATCTCAATCACGCCGCGGTCATGAACCGTGGCCAGGTACGGCACAATCGGCTGCGTAAGGGCCGGGGCATGCTCAAAGTCAGAAACATACTGCCGCCGGACTATTTCGGGTACTCCCGCCGCCGCTTCAACGCTTTCAATCAATCCGTCCGCATCGTAGCGCGGCTCGTACAGGGAAGGGACATAGACGCCGTCTATTTTGGCTGCCTCCCGGAGGAACCAGCTGCGGCTTAGCCCTTCCCGCTTCCGGCGCAGCGCAAGCCGCGCAACTTCCGCGTCCACATATTCTCCCTCTCCGATCACGAACAGATCAAAAAAGTCCGCCACCGGCTCGGGATTGGTCGTGCACTGACCGCCGCCGAGAACGATGGGGTCCCCTTCGCCCCGGTCAGAAGCCAAAAGGGGCACGCTCCCAAGTTCCAGCATCGCCAGCACATTTGTGTAGCTGAGCTCGTAGGACAGGGAGAACCCCACAATATCAAAATCACTGAGAGGCTTTCCGGTCTCGAGCGAACGAAGCGGCTCCCCAGTTTCGCGGAGCCGCTCTATCATGTCCGTCCATGGGCAGAAAACCCGTTCTGCCGCAGTATCCTCAAGGCCGTTCAGCACACTGTAGAGGATCTGCAGACCCAGGTGGCTCATGCCCACCTCATATACGTCCGGAAAGCACAGCGCAAAGTGCAGCTCTGCGTTCTCTTTCCGAATGCTGTTCAGCTCGCCGCCGCTGTAGCGGCCCGGCTTTTCAATTCCATCCAGAATCTTTGTATCCATCTATAATATTTATCGGAAATTTTGCCCATTTCTTGAGCATTTCAGAGCGTTTTCCAGCGTCCGCGGCGCATGTCCACGCTGAGCGCCATGCCATAGGCAATCATGTTGGTGACCAGGTTGGAGCCGCCGTAGCTGAAGAACGGCAGCGGTATGCCCGTGACCGGCAGCAGCCCCAGATTCATGCCGACATTTTCAAGCACGTGAAAAATCATCATGGCAGCCACGCCTATTATAATGAAGGTTCCAAAATCATCCTTGGCGCGCATCGCCAGCATAAAGGTCCGGATAATCAGCAGCACATAGAGAATCAGAATCACAATGCCGCCGACAAAGCCATAGGTTTCAATGGCTGCCGAGAAGATCATGTCGTTGTGCTGTTCGGGCACGTATCCCAGCTGCGAGAGCGATCCGGGGGCAAAGAGTCCCTTGCCCCAGATGCCGCCTGAGCCAATCGCCATCTGCGCCTGCGCGACCTGCAGTCCGGCATCCGAATTTTCGTAATTGGGATCAAGGAAAGTGAAAATGCGCAGCCGCTGCCAGTCCTCCATGCTGAACCAGACAATGGGGACCAGGATGCCGGCCATCAGCAGCAGCATCATCAGAACACGCCAGCTCGTTCGCGCCACAAAGATAATCGCCAGGTAAATGACGATATACACGAACGCTGTCCCGTAGTCGGGCTGCCGCATGATCAGCAGCGTCGGAATTGCCACGAGAATCAAAGACGGCATCAGCTGCTTCAGGTCTGTGATGCCCTCCTTGGACGCTTCCGTCTGCCGCGACACAGTCCGGGCAAGCACGAAGATGATGATGATCTTGCACACTTCGCCCGGCTGAAAGCCGCGGTTGCCGATCATGAACCAGCCCGTCGTTCCCCTCTGGCGGGATCCGAAAAACAGGACAGCGACCAGCAGGGCGATGCAGACAAGGTACATCCACTTTATGTACGGGACCAGCACATGATAGTCGATCAGTCCGCAGATGAAGATCATGACCAGCCCGACACCAAAGAAGACCAGCTGCCATATGGCAAATGACAGGTTCAGCTTGCTGAAAAACTGTGCCGGCGTCGTCTCCTCGCCGGTGAACGGGGACGCCGTCACGTTGATGATCGTGATCAGACCGACCGCAAATATGAGGCAGATCAGGATCAGCGTCGTCCAGTCAAAGTTCCGCCACAGCCCCTTGTTGATCAGTTTGCTTCGCATTGCTTAACAAAAGAGTCAGCGACGGGCGCTGACTCTCAATCCGTTTCTATTTTCTGGCAGCGTTCCTGTTCAGCTGCTTGATGCGGCGGATCGGTATATTCGCCACCAGCTGGGAAGAAACGCCGGCATCCTCATTGGAGACATTGCGCAGGTCCATCTCAAATTCCTGCTCCTCAATCTCCACGTACCGCGAGATGACCTGCATGATATCTTTCTTCATCATCTCTATCAGCTCGTCATTATGCGTCGTCCCGGCCCGGTCGTAGATCAGTACGAGCTTCAGCCGGTCCTTGGCAACCTGACTGCTTTTTTTCCGATTAAAGAACCAGCCCATTGCCGTCCCCTTCCGTTTCGGCTACCTGCCAAAAAGCTTCTTGAGGCGGCCGAGAAAGCCGCCGCCATGGTCCAGGTCCAACATTGGCACATCCTCGCCCATGACCCGCTGGGTCACGTTCGAGTATGCCTGTCCTGCCAGGGAACTGTGGTCAGTCACTGCCGGCTCACCGAGATTCGAAGAACGGAAAATCCGCTCATCTTCCGGGATGACACCGATCAGGTCGACCCCCAGGATCTCCAGGGTGTCATCGATCGCCAGCATGTCACCGCGCCTCACCAGCTCCGGCCGCACACGGTTGATCAGAAGACGGACATCGTCAATGCCGTTCGCGGACAAAAGCCCGATAATGCGGTCGGCATCACGCACAGAGGATACTTCCGGTACTGTGACCACAATGGCCGATTTCGCACCGGCGACCGCGTTCTTGAAGCCGCGTTCAATGCCGGCCGGGCAGTCTATCAGAATGTAGTCGAAATCTTTTTCCAGTTCTTCTATGAGCTCCTTCATCTGCTCCGGCGAGACGGCCATCTTGTTCCGCGTCTGCGCTGCCGGCAGCAGGTAAAGACCTTCATAGCGTTTGTCTTTTATCAGGGCCTGCTTCAGCTTGCAGGTGCCCTCCACCACGTCCACGAGATCGTAGACGATCCTGTTTTCCAGTCCGAGCACCACATCGAGGTTGCGCAGCCCGATGTCAGTGTCCACAAGCGCCACCCGCTTGCCTGCGAGCGCGAGGCCAGTTCCCAGGTTGGCCGTCGTCGTGGTCTTGCCGACGCCGCCTTTTCCGGAGGTGATGACAATCACGTTTTCCATCGCTGATCTCCTTTCGCTGCGTCTACCTGGAGCTGACCGGCCGGATCACTACCCGTCCTTCGTCATCCAGTTCTGCCACTTCTGCCCGCTGCATATCCGGACGTTCCCGGTCAAAACTCACGACACGCCCCGAGAGCCTGAGCTGCTTGGGGCACATATGAATCGCGGCCACGCACACGTCGCGGCGGCCGCCGCAGCCCGCGTGCGCCAGTCCGCGGAGCTTGCCGAAAACGGCAATGCTGCCGCCCGCCATCACTTCCGCTCCGGCATTGACGTCACCGATGATGACGACATCCCCTTCGCACTCAATACGCTGGCCGCTGCGGACCGTCTGGTGCACAAACATCGACTCTGCACCAAAGTGTCCGCTGGCTGTGAGGTCGAACTCATCTTCCTCCTCACCGGCCGTGCTGGCCGGCTGGGAATGCCGGGCCGCCTCAATGGTCCGCTCCACCTCCCGCAGAAGATCCGCTTCATCGCCGTAAAGGAGGTCCAGGATGCCAAAATCCATGGCGAAGACCCGTTTGAGCTCCTTCCTCTGCGCCGGGGAAAGCTCCTTGCCGCGGATGATCACCCGGGCATCTGTATTGCGGAAGAAGGCAGCATGCTTTTTCAGCTTTGCCAGCAGTTCCTCGCGCAGGACGGGGTAGGTTGCCTTCTCGGAAAGCACAATCTCAATCCCGCTCCCGTTGCCCTTGATCGTTACGTTCGCCACGTTCAACCCCCAAAAGCTGTCAAACAAAACACTGTATATTATATCCCGGACACTTTTGGAGGCGCAACCAAGCCTTACGTCAGCAGCGTATTGGGCGCCGGCAGTTCTGTCTGTTTCTCCTCCAGCTTGCAGTCGAGGTAATAGCCGATGATGTCCCGGGCTGCAGGACTCGCCGACACACCGGACATGCCGTTCGGAATGTAGATCACGACCGCAATCTCCGGCTCATCGTAGGGGGCAAAGGCCACGAACCAGGCATTGTTCTCCAGATCGACGTCATTGACGACCTTACCGGTCCCGGTCTTGCCGCCGATCCAGCTCTTTTCACTCGTGTTCTTGTATTTCCAATCCTCGAACGCACTGGCGGCGCCGCCGGCCTGGGCGTCTTCGTCTGACACCACCTCGCGCAGACCCTCCCGGATCGCATCAAGATCCGAGGCGCTGACATCCAGCTTGGAGTAGATCTGCGGCTCCCGCTGCTCGACGACATTACCGTTGCCGTCCACGACGCAGTCGACAAGATGTGCCTCATAGACTGTGCCGCCGTTCACAAGCGCCGAGATGTAGCGGGCAACGGCGATTGGCGTCAGCGCGGTAAGGTCTGTGCCGATGCCGGTGTTGGCCGTGCGCGTCCTGTTCCAGACGAGCTGCGTCAGAGATGTGTTGATATCTGCATCCCAACCGTTGCGGCGCGTGATGGTCTCGGGAATCTCCATGTTTTCGGACAGGATCGCACGGATCTGCGGGCCCATGGCCACGCTGTGGTCCTCAGCCATATGCTGCACCAGCATCATCAGTGCGTCGGCAGTGCCTTCGATGACGTCATCCTCGTAGGTGACATTGCGCTGCTCGCCGTAATCACGGAGGAAGCCCACAATCTGATTGCGGATCAGGATCGGTAGTGAGGTTTTCTGCTGCGTTATCGGACGCGTCCAGTCAAAGAGCGTCTCCTGGCAGCCGACCTGTCCGGCCACTTCACCCGGCAGCTCCACGCCCGTCTTCTCTGTGAGACCGAAACGGTCTGACCATTCCTTGAGCTTGTCGATACCGAGCTTCTCATCGGCCACGGTATAGAAGAAGTAGTTGCAGCTGTCCCGGAGCGCCTCCAGGATCGTCTGGCCGTTCTGGTGGGCCGAGAAATCCGGCGACACCCAGCAGGCCGGCGCCTTGCCGCCGGTGCGGATCCACTCGTCGGTCATACCGGCCGTGTAGGGGCCCTCGTCGTTGATGACGCTGTCGCGCGTAATGTAGCCTTCGGCGAGGCCGGCCGTGCCGGTGACCATCTTGAAGATCGAACCGGGGATTCCCTTCGAGGCCACTGCCTTGTTGAAGAGCGGCGCCGCCGGATCATTGAGCAGTTCCTGGTACGCCTCACCCGAGATGCCGCCCTCGAACAGATTAAGATCGTAGGAAGGATAGCTCGCCATGGCCAGAATGTTACCGGTATGCACGTCCATGACGACGCCGGCACCCGACTTGGCGAGATTCAGCTTTTCGAGTGTGGTGTCTCCTTCCCGGTTCCGTAGCGACTCTGCATTATCGTACTTGTCCGGTTCCTGTTCATATTTTTCCAGCTGCCGCTCATAGACATCCTGGACGTTGGCCGCCAGCGCCTGCTCGAGCGCCTGCTGCAGGGCCACGTCAATCGTCAGGCGGACGTCATAGCCGTCTGTGGCCGGGGTGTTTGAGAGTTCCTGGATTACCTTGCCGCGGCTGTTCACTTCCACTTTGCGCTTGCCCTGCCGCTCGGTCGAGTTTCCTGTGAGGAAGCTTTCCATGGTGTTCTCAATGCCGGTGATGCCGACCGTATCATCCTGGCTGTAGCCCTTGGCCTGCATTTCCTCGAGCATGTCGTTGTCTGTCATTTTGCCCATGTAGCCAATGATATGCGCCGCGACATCATCTTTCGGATACACCCGGGTGGAGCTTTCCGCGATGGCAATCCCGTCCAGGTCCGTTTCCGCTTCCAGGAGCGCTATCGCCTCGGTGCTGATATTGCTCGCAATAGTCACCGCTTCATAGGCCCGGTAGGAACTCAGCTGCACTTCCTGCCAGATCGACAGGAGCTTGCGGGCCTGTTCATAGGTATAGTCTTCCGGTATGCGGTACTTGTAGCGCAGGTCCCGGTAGATCTGATCCGGAGAAGTGTTCTCCCCGACGTACATGTTCGAGCGCCAGTTCTTCTCCCGTGCTGCCACCGCCTTCTCGTTCGTAACCCCGAAATCAAAGGCGAAGCTGCCGTCATCCTGGCGGTACAGATTGAAGGTATCAATTATTTTACCGCCGTTGGCCTCCACAATCTCAATCGTCCGGATCAGGACATCTGTATAGTAAGCACGGTCCGTGCTGGTCGTCCGGCTCGGATCACGGGTAAACTCCACGTTGAAACTGCTCTGATCGTAGGCCAGAGGAATACCGTTCACATCCTGGATTTCGCCCCGGTGCCCCTTGAGGGTCAGGGTGCGGATGGTCCGCCCTTCCGATTTTTCCGTCAGATCCACACCGCGTGATATCGTCAGGTTGCTGAGCTGCACGGCAATCACGGCAAAAATGACCCCAACTGCCACGAAGCTCATAATAAATCTGTCTTTAAATTTCTCCCACATATATCATCCCAATTCATCAGCATAAATCCGCCGTCTCCGCATGAAACGGCAGCGCATGAGTTTGGTAAAAAGCCAGTAGGTCAGCAGCCCCAGTACGCCCTCAATCAGGGCGCCCGGCAGGATGAACCGTGCCATCATCTGCACAAGCTGGAAGTCGTGTACTCCGAGGGCCGTGACAATACCGGCCATGACAAGATCTTTCAGCAGATAGGCGCCGATTCCGGCACCGAAGACCATAAAAAAGTTCAGACGGTCCGCTCTGCGGCAGAGGAAAAAGATCAGCGCTGCCGCCAGCGTATAGCAGAGCATGCTCATGCCCATCACCGTGGAATACATCAGATCAAGCAGAAAGCCGCTTGCAGCCGCCAGAATGACGGGTGAACCAGTGCGCTCAAGCATGGCGAGCGGCACCAGAATCAGCAGCGGCAGATCGACAGGAATGCCGGCTATTTCAAGGAGCGGAGCACACGAGCCGGCCAGCACCACAGCTAGGAAGCAGATAAGGGCGAGGACGACGTGTCTCATTCGCCTTCATCACCTGTCGGGGCAGAAGGCTCACTGGAGGCAGATTCCCCGTCCCCGCTGCTCCGCATTCCGTCTCCTATGACGCCCGGCACGGCGGACGATACAGTCTCTGCCGTGATATCCTCGTCTTCCGCCGTTTCCGTCTCCTCCTGGGAAGAGATGACAACCAGGACTTCCTCGAGCCGGCGGAAATCCACGCTCGGCTCCACAATCACGAGCTTGCCGCCGCTCTGGTCGGTGCTGCTCGTCACCCGGCCCACGATCAGCCCTTTCGGGTACACTTCATCGTAGCCGGAAGTCAGCACAGTATCTCCTTCAATAATATCGGTATCGAGCGGCAGATAGTTCATGGACAGCGTCGCTGTCAGATCGTCACTGCCGATCGTTCCTTTCACCACACCCGTGTCGCGCGTCCGCTCCATGATCGCGGAAACGCTGCTGCGCACATCGATAATGCTCATGACCTTCGCCCAGGAAAGTCCGACTTCCTCAACACGTCCCACGAGCCCCTGCGGCGTCACAACCGGCATGCCCGCCTCGATACCGTCGTTCGCTCCCAGATCAATCGTGAAAACCTCAAACCAGTTGCCCGGTTCCTTGCCAATAATCTGCGCAGCTTTCAGTTCCTGCGTAACGGTGCTCTCCTTAAACTCAAGCAGTTCCCGCAGCCTGGCGTTCTCCGCCACGAGCTCCTCGTAATCCATGGCCCCGCTTTCCGCGCTGCCCGCCGGACTCGCCGAGGAAACGCCGCCGACAGCCGTTTCGGATACCTGGTACAGTGCCCGCTGCAGCGGCACTACAAGGCCGCCGGCAGCACCGACCGTGCCAGCAAGCAGTGAGCCGGCGTTCGAGGCACTGATCAGCGCCATCGACAGCACGATAATAACGGCTGTCGCTATAAGCGTTTTATTCTTTAAAAAGCGCACAGGAATCCTTTCGTTGAGTCGTCGATCAATCTATTGTACCATAAGACATTGGGGTCTTTCGGCCGCATGAAGTAAACAATTGGTGAACTCTTTGCGGCGTGTGCGGCTCCCGGACAGGTTGCACGCTGCCCGCCGGCGGGCTAAAATACAGTCAACGGAAAGGATCTCTTTCCGTTTCTTTGCGTACGCGCAGGCTGGAAGGAGGATACTGAGGTGCCAGAACTCGCCAGAGACCGGGCAGAAAGCCCGTTTGAATCCAGACACACGCTGCGTCTGATCCTGAAATTTGCGGTCCCATCCGTGGTCGCATTCCTGGTGCAGGCGCTCTATAACATTGTCGATCAGATCTTTATCGGTCAGATTGTCGGCTTTCTTGGGAATGCCGCAACGAATGTCGCATTTCCGCTGACCACCCTCGCCATTGCCGGGGCCGTCCTGATCGGCGACGGTACAGCAGCTGTGATGAGCCTGAAGATGGGCGCCGGCAACAGCCGGGAGGCCGGCAGCACGTTCGGCACCGGACTGATTGCATCGATCGTGCTGAGTCTGGCCTACGCCGCCTTTGCCTATTTCTATCTCGAGAATCTGCTCTTGGTTTTCGGTGCCACCGAGAACGTCATGCCCTACGCCATCGACTATACGCTGATCATTGTCCTCGGCCTGCCGGCAAGTATGGTGACGTGCATCCTGAACAGCAGCATCCGGGTAGACGGGCATCCGAACTACGCGATGACGACCATGCTGATTGGCACAGCTGTGAACATTGTCCTGGATGCCTGGTTCATGATCGGGTTCCGCTGGGGCGTTCAGGGAGCTGCCTGGGCCACCGTTATCGGCCAGGTGGTGGCGCTTATCCTCAACGCAGTCTACATTCCCCGCTTCAAGGAATTCAAAGTGGAGCGCCGCGATTTCCGCGTACACTGGAAGCTCCTCAGGCAGATCATGCTGCTCGGCATCTCGAGCTTTATCACTCAGATCGCAATCGCCATTGTGCAGATCGTGATGAACAATCAGATCGGCCGCTACGGCGCCCAGAGCATCTACGGCACAGACATACCACTGGCTGTCCTCGGGATCGTCATGAAGGCCAACATGATCCTGATCAGCGTCATCCTTGGTCTGGCCGTGGGCTCGCAGCCGATCTGGGGCTATAACTACGGGGCGCAGAATTACAGATCCGTAAAGCGCATTTATGCGGTGACCGCGGCGCTGGCCTCCTGCGTTGCTGTTGCCGGCTGGATCCTGTTCCAGGTCAATCCGGATGCGGTCATCAGCTGGTTTGGGCAGGAAGATGAGCTGTACAATCAGTTTGCGCGCCGCTGCTTCCAGATTTACCTGTTCGGTGTGTTTGCCGCCGGCCTGCAGATAACGAGCTCGATCTTCTTCCAGGCCATCGGCAAACCGGGACGGTCGATCCTGCTGTCACTGTCCAGGCAGCTGCTGTTCCTGGTGCCGCTTCTTATTGTCCTGCCGATTTACTACGGCATTGACGGCCTGCTTTATTCCGGTCCGATAGCCGATATTGCAGCGGCAGTGCTGGCCATCATACTTATCACTTTCGAGATGGTGCATCTGACCAAAATGCAGCACGCCGAGCCGCCCGCCGGGCAGCCCCCGGCCGGGCAGACTTCAGCGGCCTGAAAAGAAGCGAGGCTGGCACGGAACCGTGCCAGCCTCTTTTTCTGTCTGAAGCTTAGGCCGCAGACAATATCTGCTGCNTGCGAAACCTGTACTGGTCTTCCCTTAAGCCGCTGGTGCGACTGAATAGAGGGTCAGCGTCAGGCTGTCTCCTTCCATGGCAGCCTCCAGGGCAATCTGACTGCCGCTTTTCAGCAGTTTGTCCCACTGAATCACGGGGCTTCCATTCTCCAACTCGGTAGCTTTGGCAGAAACCGCTACCTGCGTCAGGGCCTCACTGACCATCTCTTCCATCGTCAGATAGCCTCGGAAGTTCCGGCGGGCTGGATTGGCGAGACTCACGGACCCCATGGGGTGGCGTACACCGTCCAGATCATCCGGAACGGCCTCCAGGTCTTTCAGCCCCTGGCAGTGCACATCGAGCTCCCGGCGCACGGCCGCTTCGAATCCTGTCATATCGTGTTCATTCCACAGCGGCACGGTTATCTCCGGGCGCACCAGAACCTGCAGATACACTGCATCTTCGCCGTCCCGGCCGGCAGCCGGTACCAGGCTCGAGACAGCTGCGCCAATGTCCGCCCGTTCGGACAGCGCCAGGATCCTGAACAATAAGAGAGCGCCGTCCGTGTTGAGGTGCCTTTCCTCCGGACTTCCGGCCGCTGCCAGAGCCGCATCGGCAACCGTGATCAGGTTATAGTTGCCGTTTTCCGCCAGCCGCCGCGGGTATATGGGCAGAATAAAGTCCACCAGGCCGTCCGGACCGATTTCGCCCGTCTGATTCGCCAGCCGCTCCGGCAGTTTGCCAAAATCCAGATGATTCAGCTGCATTGCGGCCTTCTGCATCAGACCCCGGTCACTGCGGACTGTACGCCGCTGTCCCGTGTAGGCAGGTGCCAGCGCCTCGGTCCGCGCTTTCAGCGCTTCGATCAGAGGCTCTGCATCACCCAGATTCCAGAGCGCTTCCCGGGCATCCGGTCTGAGGGAGACAGCAACATACACGGTGCCGGGCCCGCCGCTGCGCCCGCCTCTGCTTTCTGCGACTACAGCCGCGCCAGCACTTACATATTCAGCGTTTCTGAGCGTATCCCACAGAACTGCTTTTCCCGGCGGGTTCGTGTGCGCTTCGGGACCGGTCACTGCCTGCACGACTGCGCTGAGCGGGATCAGAAGCGGATTTCCGCCTGGCGCCAGCCGGCTGAGATCCACCGCACTCACAAAGTCGATAATGCCGTCTTTGTCTGCAAGACCGGTCTGCGCGTCCAGATCTGATCCGCCTGCCGCAGCAAGCACCTTGGCAGCGCGTGCTTCCAGTTCGCGATCAAACTCCAGGGAACTGCTGCCGCTGTCTGCTTCGTCCCGCATGCGGACAAGCTCAGAGCGGAAAGCATCCGCAAGCGCATCCACCTTCGAGACGTNCCAGTATGGTTCATNCCCCTCAGGCTTCAGCGCCACCGCAACATAGACTGTCTCGCGCCTGCCCTCCCCTTCTTCGGGAACCAGCCGGGACACGGCAACACCGCAGCTCATTTTCTCCGCACGAATCAGCGTATCCCACAGAATTCCNGCTGCTTCCGACTGCGTCTGCGCGTCCGGTCCGGTCACAGCTGCCACCATGTCCTGCAGCGGCACATAGCGCATGCCGTCCTGCAGCAGTCGGTCAGGATAGACAGCGCATACGAACCGTATGATTCCATTTTCGTCGGTTTCGGCCTGCTGTNCTGCCAGTTCCTGCGGCGTCCTNGGATGCTCNCCNTCGAGCACTGTGCGCGCCTCCTGCTCNANATNNCTGCTGAAATCAATGNNGCTGTCNTCGGCNCCACCNGAATACCGCATNTTNCGGAACTGTTTCTGCAGCGCNGCGACGAACGCNTCTGCATTCTCNCCTGTCCAGTAGGCACTGCTGAGCTCCGGCGGCAGACTGCTGTCCGGCTCCGGACTGGGCGACGGCTCCGNTTCNGCACTTTGACTGCTGCTCGGCTTCGGTTCATCAGGGGAAGGCGAGGGCTCGGGAGAATCCGTGGGTGCCGGCTCGGGAGTGTTTGACGGTTCCGGGGTCCTGGACGAAGACTGCGACGGTACTGGGCTTTCGGACGGCTTCGCCGATTCTGTCGGCATCCCCGTTCCGGACGGCGACGGTTCCGGAGTTTCTGTTGGCTCGGCCGTTCCGGAAGGTTCCGGATCTGCAGTGTCTGTCGGCTCAGCTGAGTCGTGCGGCTCTGGCGATTCACCAGGCTCTGCCGATTCGTCTGGCTCCGGCGATTCACTCGGCTCAGCTGAGTCGTCCGGCTCCGGCGATTCGCTCGGCTCGGCCGGTTCATCCGGTTCCGGGCTCTCCGTCGGCTCCGGCGTTTCGCTCGGACGCGGCCTCACAACAGTCTCTGGCAGGTCGTCAAAAGGTCCTGTCGAGACGGACTGCTGCACCAGATAGCGCGCCATCGAGACCAGGTCGACGATGTCCGCCCCCAGTGAGTTGTTGATATCGACTGCAGCAAGCTCTTCATCTGTCAGCGCAATCGTTCCCTGCAGGGCCATCGCGGCCCGCACAAGCTGCGCCACATCAATGCTGCCTGTACTCAGCGGATCGCCCTTGACCACGACAGTGTAGACGCTTCCGCTGATATCGTTCTGCACCGAGAGCTGATCGCCTGTCTGCATGATCGTGTCGAGCGGCTGCTCTACCTGGCTGCGGTAAAGACGGCATCTCTGCCCATTGGCTTTCAGCAAGTGCAGATTCTGCACTTTGCGCCAGTTGAGCGGATGACCTTCGTTATCAATCTCGAACGTGAGCATCTGTCCACGCAGTCTGAATGCTGCCCGGGGATCATCCGGATGGGTATCTGTGACTGGTTTTGTCTCCTCTGGATCTGCCTGCGCAAGCGCTGCCTGCGTGCTGAGCATGCAGCACATCATCAGGGCTGCGAGCAGCCCGGTCAGTATTTTCTTCAGTCGCTTCATATATGTATACGCCATACCGAGTCGGTATCTGCGCATTCCTCCTTCATATTCTGTTGAATCATTCAGAGCAGCCGATCCTCCTGGAAAGGCTGCGAGGGGTCAGATGATAGGCCTGGATCGCTGCCTGCCGCGCACGGGCTCCAGAAACTGGACCCGCAGATGCCAGGCTGGCTGTGCTCCTGGCAGCCCGCATTGATCCAAAAAAGCGGACCAACTGTCTTTTGTTTCCTGTCACGTACTGAATTGTGGGGATATGAAACTGCAATCCGGGGATCCGGCATAGATGCCTGACTGATACCAGGTCAGTCGGCTAAGTATGAACGGCGCATACCGTCTCCTGCGCAGATGAAATCGCTGCAGATCTGCGAAGCTGCTTCACCGGCAGAATAATATGTATATAAGCTAAAAATATACCTGCTCAACGAACAGTGCGACTGCACTTCGGCGAATGGAACGCGACATTTTCTGTCGCATGATGCCGATACGAATTTGTCTGTGGGCGATCTGCCCAAAACCAAGTATAAACCCACGCGAGCTTTAAGAAAAGCCCCTCTGATGAGTTATCCACGACAAACGCATGAATAGGGTGGTTCGGATCAGCACCTGAGCGCCCTGCTTCGCTTATATGATGCGAGTCATAAGGCGGGCCTTTCCTTTTTGCCTGAGGCATGCCTGGTATGTCCC
>JAAUYQ010000011.1 GCA_014805015.1 Clostridia bacterium
AAGCCACCCCCTGGCTTGATAAAATCTGAGTCTCTACTGGAGAAAATGCCTCAATAACCGCCGATTCTCCCGCCCAGCTCGCGTTTATCTCGCCATTTATCAAGCCACCCCCTGGCTTGATAAAATCTGAGTCTCTACTGGAGAAAATGCCTCAATAACCGCCGATTCTCCCGCCCAGCTCGCGTTTGTCTCGCCATTTATCAAGCCACTTTCAAGCCAAACTCTGGCGAGACAGCCCGCGCGTCGGTACTTGTAAGTAGAATATTCGCCGCAGCAATTATGCCGCGCATGGGAGAGCAAGGTCGACTTCATGCCTGTCAGTGAAACCGAAGTATCCATCGCAGTCCGCAGGCAGACCGCCTGTTCAAGCCGAGGAGCATACTCTTCATCGCCGACATCTCTGGAGAAGAATATCTGCGATCTGTCTCCGTGCCCAGCCTGGTCACAGGAACTTCCGGCTTTGTCCATTGCCAGCGCGCACATGCAGATCCGAAGAAAGCGCTGAGATTCTCCCACAATCAGATCGGACACGCAGGGCGGCCGGCAGCCGTTCTACGTGTCCGATAACTTTCGGGAGCTTATGCTCCGCGCCGTCCTGAGCGCAGCCCGCCCACGGGCGAGCCGCTCAGGCTGGCAGCAATTCCGTTACTGAGCGAGTGCCACAGCTGCCTTGACCGTCTTTTCCTCTGGATTCAGGTCATATGTGCCGCCGTCTTCAACCGTAAAGAAGACCTCGTATATCTCGTCTTCATTAAGTGTGCCGTCTGCACCTTCCAGGGACCAGAGATCACTGCTCACTTCAACGAGCTGTCCATCTGCGTTCTGAGCGTACAGCACGAGGTCGTCCGGACTGCCAGCAAGACCTGTCATCCGGAAGGCTATAGTAGTGGTGGGATGTACGTTTTCAATCTCCGCGCTGTGCAGATACGACACCGGTTTTCTTCCGGCTGCGTCGCCTGCCAGGGCATCATCCGCCAGCCGCACACGCGTGGTTTTGTCTATATCCACAGCCCGGTACGGTGAATCCGGCAGGTATACAAAACGGTCCTGCAGCCGCAACAGTTCCATGAAACCGGTCGGAGCATACAGCGCATTGCCGTTCACGCCATTGAACATCCCTATGGCCATGTTGTTGTATCCGGGCTCATCCGAGACGTCCACCGTGAGCAGCGTTTCGCCCGTGTCAAAGTCAAGCACAATATACTGCCACATTCCTGTCTCCAGGTCCTGCACATAGCCGTACAGGTAGCCGGCCGCAGTGGACAGCTTGAACATGGACGTGTCCCTGATGTCGTCCCGGGTCCAGACAGATTCCATCTCGTACCCGTCTGCCGTCTTCACAATGTCTACACGTTCCATGCCAGGTGCAAGCATGATGTTTCCTTCGTTGATCCAGTTCTGATCATAGATATTGTCGTAGGTCTGCACGGAGGAATCGCTGTCAGCTGCGGCGAGCCCTGCATTGCCTGCGCCGAACCAGTTACAGATGATGACGCTGGTTGTGTCCGGCTCTCCCCCGTACACAATGATTGAATTCTCCACTGACACAGGCGTGTCCTCGGGCAAATCGTCAATGACCGGCATGCTCGCAGCAATCTCTCCGGTCTTCATATCCACTGCGATCAGATTCACAGGGTCCTGATTGTCTGTGAAGCAGACAAGATCATTTGTCAGAGACGGAGAAGCGCCGCCGCCCCAGGCAAGGCCGCCGCCAGTGGTTGCAGCGCCTTCCGGACTGTCTTTGGCCCCAACGCTCTCATACGGCACACGCCATACCGTCTCGACCCCATTATCTGCACGGAACAGGTAGCAGGCAAGATTTGTTAGGATGACCGTGCCTTCTTTCGAAGACGCGATTCCGTTTTCTGCCCCTTCACCGGGCTCCAGCTCCAAGAAGTACGTGCCGCCGGCAATGTCTGCCGGCTCCCCGTTCAGCAGTGCTGTAATGACGTCATTTGAGATATAGCCAACCGCACCTGTCTGCTGTCTGTCCGGATATATACGGAACCCACCGGTCACGAACCACAGGTTGCCCTCGTAGTCGTACGTGACAGACAGAAGGTTCTGGTCAAGCTGTTTGCCGAGGGCCTGCTCTGCCGCCGCCATGATATCAATATCAGCTACTTTGGTGAATTGGGGCAGGACCTCTCCGTTTTCGTCGAGCGTCTGCAGGATAATGACGTGATTATTATTGGTAGGGCAGACAATGCGGTTCTCACTGTCCACGAAGGAGTAGGAAGGCTGTATGACAAAGTCCTCGCCCAGCTGCGCCGGAATATAGGCGCCCAGCGTCGTCACTTCGTCTGCGTCTACGTCCCGGATGGCAATGCCGCCGAGCAGCGGACTGATGGCGTTTCCGTACTCGTCGTAGAACAGGGCTGCCGGTGCGATCACGTTCTGCTTTTCATAGGCCGTACTGATCTGCGGGTAGATTCCGAGCGGCAGCACGGCATCGGTAACATCCGAATTGTACGAATCGTTGTGGATGTTCGCTTCGCTGTCCGCAAGGTACGGATTTCTCTCGATTCCTTTCCCTGGAAGCATCCGGACCGCCAGTGCTTTCGTCTCTTTCTCTGTCCCGTCAGAAGCTGCGGTTTCGTCCTGCTGGCCGGGTTCGCTCGTCGCCGAAGCGGCGGTGTCTTCAGCTTCGGCAGCCGTTGTGGGGTCTGCGGTCTCCTCGGATGCCGCAGATTCTGCCGGAGCAGACTGCTGCGAAGCAGCGCCTTCACTTCCTGCACTGCAGCCGGACAGAACCATGCTTCCTGCCAGCATCAGTCCAGCAATCAGGCCAATTCCTCTGTGTATGTTCAATGCATTGTTCTCACTTTCCAGTCATAGTTCATAGCAACCGGCAGTACTGATACCTGCAGTACTGCGTCGCCATTTGTCACCCGCTGCATATCGTCAGACGCCCCAGGAGGCTGCGCCAGTGCAGCGGCCTAAACAATACAACTGTACAGCATTTTGCGGAAATCTGCCTCCTGCCTGAAACTGCTGCACCGACAGACAAAAAAGCGCTTCTGTTCGTCCTGATGCAGTCTCGTGCAACAGGCAAATCGCAGTAGCTGCTTCAACCCGCGTCAAGGACGCTCCCGTCTCCATGGGCAGGATTCTGACTTTTCTTTGCGCAGGAGCTTTCGTGTTTCGAGCGCAGGCGTATCTCCTACCGGCACTGTGTACCAGCTTCGGAAAACGTACTGCCAGACCACAGCACAGGCCGGCAATGAGGTGTTCCCGGCCGATTCTGACACAACTGTCTGAACGGCATCGCAGCGATGGCGTTCTTCAGACTAAGCAGAACGGTTCGAACCGTGCAAACCGCAGCTCAGACGCGGCCTGCGGGCTGCTTTGCCCTAAAGCTTCTGACTGAGCTCTGGAATAACAACAAGCCCGATGATCGCGGGCATTATTGCTTATCCAGTTCAGTTGAGCAGCGTTAGACAGGCGCAGAGCGTCCGGTCTCCCTGCTTCGGGTCCCGTCTGTTCCTACATTGTTATTACAGAGATCAGCAAACCAGCAAAGAGCCGCAAGTCCGTTCGGAAGAAAACCCGGCGACGCGGAGCCCCGATCCTGAGCGGGTACAATCACGGTCAGCTCTCCTGACACTTGCTTCCGGAGCAGCTTTGCACGAACCAGAAACGGGTTCAAAATGTTTGACCGCCACTGCCGTACTCTCAGGACACTGCTGACTACCGCCGCTCCGTTCTGCTTTCGGCCGCATGTATGAACCTGCTCTTATCTCTGCAATCTGTTTTCCTATGCTGAAAGGTCCGATTCTGTTGACCTTGATGTCGTTTGCTGGCTGCTGCGAGACAGGAATTTCTGACGCCGTAATATTCTGCCGGCCCGTGCAGGGAGCAAACGAATCACACTGAAATGCTCAGACCATGTTGGAATCGAATTTGTAGCCGACTCCACGGACAGTCCTGATGAATCTGCTGGCATCTCCGAGCTTGCGGCGCAGCGTTTTCACATGCATATCCACGGTGCGCGTCTCTATCGCCGCATTGACGCCCCAGGCACGGTCCAGGATCTCCTGCCGGCTCAGCGGCCGGCCAATATCTTGCATCAGCGACTCCAGCAACGCAAATTCCTTATTTGTGAGCTCCACCGGTATCCCATCCACCTTGACGGTACGCGTGTTCGCATCCAGCAGGATTGGTCCCTGCCGCAGGATGTTCCGGTCCGGACTGGTGCTGCGTCCGGCACGGCGCAGCACGGCCTTTACCCGCGCCCCGAGCTCAAGCACCCCAAACGGTTTTGTGATGTAATCGTCAGCTCCCAGGTCCAGAGCAGACACTTTGTCCATCTCCGCATTGTGAGCGCTCAGAAAGATTGTCGGGATCATAGACTCGGCTGCGTCCCGGATGGTCCGGTACAGATCTGTGCCTGAGATTCCTGGAAGCGTAATATCCAGAAGCAGCAGGTCATAGATGTCGCCGGCCTGGTACGACGAGAGAAACTCTTCAGCAGATCCGAACGCTCGCGACGTATAGTGGCATGTCTCCATGGCATAGGAAATCAGTTCACGCAGAATAGCTTCATCTTCAACGATAGCGATGTGGCCCATGATCTCGTCCTCCTCCCACGTATAGATACACCAGGAAGAACATAAGATATCAGAAAGCGTGCACAGAGGGACCGGCGTCTTGAGATTCCGAGGCGCTGCTGCCCGCGGCCCGGCGCTGCTGGGCATTTTGCTCCGTCAGGCGGCCCGAGCCGCCGCCGCTGAAATGCCCGAAGCAGCAGGCGTATTCGTCCGTTCAGGCACAAAAAACGCCTGCCGCCCGGGAAGGCTGACGCAGACGCCCTACTGTGGTTCCCTGTCGTTTTCTGCTGTCTATTTCTCGCCGCCGCCCGCTCCTGGGCAGTTCAGCATCGATCCGGTAACATGGATCTCCGGGATTGCTGTATCATAGCAGATCATGCAGGCTTCGTCTTCCAGATCCTCGCAGCACTCCACTGCTCCGGTCGCCACTTCAGGAACCGCAACATCCTCGAGACGGCATGTCAGGTGCAGACCATTCTCGCCGTGCCGGCTGCAGATCATGCAGCGCCTTGCGCTGGACTGAGGTTGCGGGGCTGCTGCCTTCTGCAGCTGCTCCCCATGTGCCCGTTTCTTATGTTTGAAATGCATAACACGCTTCCTCGTTTCTGTTCACTCCATGCGGAAAAGGCCGGCCTCTGTCTGGTCAGCTGCCTTCCCGTATCCGACATTTTAGCACAAATCTGCCGTCCTGTGTGCACAGTATTCGTCCTTCCGTTTTTCGCTGTACGGCCGCATGTATCTGCTCCGCACCAGGTCCTCTTCCGCAATCCGCCGCGCAGGCCGCAGCCGCTCTATCGTGGCCCCGCCGGACAAAACAGAGGCGGCCCTCTTCTTAAGAAAGAACAGGGCCGCCTCTAAACAGTATGAACCTTCCGGTGAACAGGAATCAGACGAAATTGATGAAGAAGGTGATCACGAGGCTGTTGATGAAGTCGGCAAACATACTGCCCACGATCGGGACCAGGATGTACGCCTTGACAGACGGTGCAAACTGCTCGGTAATTGCCTGCATGTTGGCCATGGCGTTCGGGGTGGCACCCATGCCAAAACCGCAGCTGCCAGCGGCGAGTACAGCTGCATCGTAATCCCTGCCCATTGCGTTGAAAACAACGAAGTAGGCGTAAAGGAACATGAGTACAACCTGGACCCCGAGCAGAATGACGAGCGGCAGTGCCAGGTCGGCGAGCTGCCACAGCTGCAGGGAGATCATTGCCATGCCAAGATACAGCGAGAGGCAGATGCCGCCGATATCGTTGATCTCACCCATGGGCACATGGAATCTGCCGGAGAATTCACTGAGGTTGCGCATGACAGCCGCCACAATCATGGCCCCGATATACACCGGGAAGTTCAGACCGGTCTGCGACAGTGCCCAGGAAATGATCGTGCCGACACCCATGGCAATAGCCAGCTGGTAGGCTGCCGGAGCGTAGCCGCGGGCATGTCTTCTGTGCTTTTCTTCCTCCTCAACCAGCGGTGCCGCATCGGCACCGACTGCCGTCTTCAGCAGGTCATGCTTGCGGATAAGGCGCCGTCCGACCGGGCCGCCCATCAGGGAACCGACCACGAGACCAAAAGTCGCTGCTGCTGTCGCCAGGGTCGTGGCACTCGAAAGACCGAGACCTTCGAGAACCGGCCCGAACGCGCCGGCCGTGCCGTGACCGCCGACCATGGGGATGGAACCGGTCGTCAGGCCGACCAGGGGATCCACGCCGATCAGCGAAGAGGCGCCGACGGCCGCGAAGTTCTGCAGAATGATCAGGCCGGTCACGAGGCCGAGGAAGATCACAAGCCCGATGCCGCCGGTCTTGAGCACTTTCATGTTGGCCTGGAAGCCCACGGAAGTGAAGAACATGACCATGCAGATCTGACTGAGGGTCATGTCAAAGGTCATCTCAATAATGCCGGCGGAATAGAGGATGAAGGTGCCGATCGCGAAGATGAGACCGCCGATGACCGGGGACGGGATGCAGAAGGTCTGCAGGGGCTTCCATTTCTTTTTCAGCCAGCCGCCCAGGTACAGAATGCCGACCGCAATCGCCATTGTCTGGTACATGTCGACGGAAACGGAGACTTCCGGCTCGCCGCTGTCTTCCCGCTCACTTACCGTAATCCCCATCTGTGAGTAGTATTCCGCGGCAGCCGGATGGAAGCCGACCATAGCGCCCTCAGCAGCGTCCTTTTCCGTGAGGGCCGCCTGCTTGAGCGTATTCTCCGTAACATCTTTCCCGCTGCCGAACATCGAGTGCATGATGCCGGTGACCGCCGCATCATCGAGGTCATCGCTGACAACCAGGATTGCCCGCACACCGACCGTGGTGACCGGCTGCGTGACACCTTCGTAGGCGTCCGCGGGAATCGTGTAGGGCTGATACCAGGAATAAAGCCGCGTGAGCTGCTCAATGCAGCGCTCATCCAGCGGGATCAGCCGGATTTCCATGGAATCAGCCAGCTCAGTGACCACCTGCGTCGGAATGCCTGCTGTGCAGAAGAACCCGTCGATTTCGCCGTTCTCCATAGCGGCTGCCGAATCAGCGAATGACAGCCGGCTCACTTCAAGCGAGTCGGACGTCAGGCCGTATGCAAGCAGAATCTGCTCCGCGTTGCGGGTGACGCCGGAGTCTTCTTCGCCGATGGAGATCCGCTTGCCCGCCATATCCGGCACAGAAGTGATGCCGCTGTCAGCAGCGACAATAATCTGGCAGGCTTCCGTGTAGACGCCGCCAAGAGCGCTGAACCCTTCCAGGGGATCATCTTCGAAGCTGCCGGTTCCCTCCACTGCGCTTGCGAGCGTGTCGCTCTGCACCAGTGCCACATCCACAAGACCGGTGTCCAGAAGACGCAGGTTGCCTTCCGACCCGGAAGTGACAATGACTTCCACCCCGCGTCCTGTCTCTTCCTCAAGCGACGGAGCGAGCGCCTGGCCGTAGGCATTGTAAACACCGCCTTCGCTGCCTGTGCCGAAGCGCAGCGTATCTGCATCGCGGCTGCATCCACTGAGGCACAAAAGCGCAGCAGCACACAGAACGAGAACCGTTACTAAACGTTTTTTCAAAGAATATACTTCTCCTTTCGCACACAGAATTTGAAAAGCCGCTCCCAAGGCAGCGGCATCTGATCCGAAATTAAGGAGTGCAGCAGCAAGATACCCACCGAAAATCCAGTGCCGGGCATAGAACAATCCCGTATCTTCTGCCTGTTTACCCATTGGGAGTATACAACGCCAGCCTGCTTCATGTCTTGTGCAGCGGCAGAAGGCATAAGTGCAGTGAGCAATCGGCAGTCAGCACGAACTGCACGTTCAGCATTTGTGAAATACGTTCTCGATCTGATCAGATGTGTCGTTCAACGGTTATAAGTAATTGGAGGAGGCAGCATCATGCCGAACGTATTTGACAGTGCAAAATATATTCTCAGCATGCTCGGCCGCATGTCCACTATGAAGCTGCATTAGCTCTGCTATTACTGCCAGGTCGGATGAGGCAGAGCTGTTTCTCGAGGAGTTTGAAGCGTGGGCAAACGGGCCGGTCTGCAGCGAACTGTATAACTGGCACACTCCGCGCTTTGATGTGGCAGCAGACGATGTGCCGGACGCACGTCAATAACTCCCGCCTATAGAGGCGGGAGCTTGTGAGGCCGCAAGGCTGAACGAGCTCGGTTGACTAGCGTCAGAGCGGCCGGGATGCAGGGATGACTGCAGCGAGCTGCTACGTTGGAGCTGAATAACAAAGGCACGGCAGGGTACTTCACACGCTCTGCCCTCTGCGGACATGTGTTAAGAAGCGGTGCAGAGATAGCCGCCGTGCACATGCCGTCCGGTCCCCGGAAGGGACAGCCGTAAAACCAGCTTACGGGCAACGATCCGAGTGCCCCTTGAACATTGACGATGTGAACCACGCCCGAAAGGGCAGAATCCGGGTCTGAACATTCCGGCTGTGCTTTTGCGCAGGGGAAACATACATGATCCGGCGGCGTAGGCTAAGGAGAAGGTAAACAATGGTATGTGTCGTGGGAAGCGGCGGAAAGCCGCTTATGCCGACAACCGAAATGAGAGCGCGAAAACTGCTGAAGCGCGGACGGGCTGAAATCATCAAATACAGACCGTTCACAATCCGTATGCTTGACCGTGAGGACGGAGCTGTACAGCCGATTGAATATAAATGCGATACCGGCTATCAGACAATCGGAATCTCGATCTGCTCTGCGAAGCGTGAATTCTTTAGTGAGGAACGCACCCTGCTGTGTGGTGAGAAAGAACGGCACGATGATCGCAGAAAGTACCGCGCAGGCCGCCGCAGCCGCAAAACGAGACACCGCAAGCCCCGGTTCAGCAATCGCCGGGGCATGATCTGCGAGGACGGATTCGCCCCCAGTATGCGGAACCGGAGGGACCAGCATATCCGGCTGTTTGAGATATACCGTGCGGTCGTGCCGATCACGGACGCAGTATTTGAGATGAGCGAGTTTGATACACAGGTACTTGCGGCAGTTGAGGCAGGACAGCCGCTTCCGCAGGGAAAGGACTATCAGCATGGCCACCGGTATGGGTACAATACGCTCCGCGCAGCCGTTTTTGCAAGGGATAAGCACACCTGTCAAGTGTGCGGCAGGTCCATTGCTGAAGGTGCTGTCCTTCGGGTCCATCATCTCGGGTTCCGCAGCGGCGACCATACAGACAGAATGGGCAATCTTCTGACCGTGTGCACGAACTGCCACACTCCGCGCCATCACAAAAAAGGTGGAAAACTGTGGGACCTGAAGCCGAGCATAAAGCCGTTCACCGGAGCGACGTTCATGACGAGCGTGCGGTGGGATATAATCCGCCGGCTGAAGGATGCGGCTCCGGATGTGGAATTCCATTTCGTTTACGGAGCGGCGACGAAAGAAGCGCGGCATCGGCTGCATCTTCGGAAAACACACGCGAATGATGCATGGGCTATGGGCAGATTTCACCCAAAGCACCGGACGAAGACGGTGTACTGGCAGAAGCTGCGCCGCAACAACCGCATCCTCGCAAAGTTCTACGATGCCGTGTACATCGATCTGCGCGATAAAAAACGTAAGAAGGGAGCGGAACTCCCGTGCGGCAGAACAAGACGCTGCGAATCACGCCACGGCACCGGCAATGAGAGAAAATGCCGTGCGAACAAGGTGAAGAAGGGGCGTGTGAGCCTGCGCCGGAAACGCTATCCGATACGGCCCGGCGATACGGTATGGTTTGGCAGGGAACGGTTTGAGGTAAGGGGCGTGCAGCATTACGGCGAGTATGTTGCTCTGCGTGGGCAGAAGAAATCATGCCCGGTGAGTGATGTGACAAAGATATGCCACGCAGGTGGTTGGCTGAAGACACGGTAACAACGACAGGAGCGGCGCTCCGCTCCCGCTTATAGAAGCGGAAGTACCCGCGCCGACATAAGTTGATGGACACAAGCCGCGCACATCCGATGCTGCAGCTGCTGATACTGCAATTGTTTCCGGATCTTCCGGATGAACCGGCAGCTTTGGAAGAGATTCACGCCGGCGTTGTCGGCATCAGCCTGCTGCTGTATATACGGGCGCCGAAACGGCAGCTCAGACGGATCTGCCAGGACCAGTGCGAGCCCGAATGTGTGCTGCTTATCGGTGGTGCCAGCCTGGAACGCCAAGAAAGGTTATGTGCTAAGCTTAATGGTAAGAATAAACCGGAAAATCATATTAGAGAAAATTCTGCGGCAGCAGCACGAAGTGTTGACACAGGC
This sequence comes from Clostridia bacterium, assembly GCA_014805015.1. GTDB lineage: Bacteria > Bacillota > Clostridia > Christensenellales > Christensenellaceae > JAAUYQ01. The sequence continues at coordinate 10,289 of JAAUYQ010000011.1, forward strand.
GCTTGAGCAGAGCTTTGAAGACGTGGAAGTCTCCATAAGCGCGCTGTGCCGCAGCGGCGAGAGAGAGTTTTCCATGTCGATTGGACCGGCGCAGGACCTCGACACGCAGGAGCGCCTGCTGAAAGCCATGCTGAACGGCCTCAAGCAGGCCCACGGCTGGAGTGACAGGGAGTTAGCGGATTTTGTCGATACAGTTCTGTCCTGATCAGGACCGGCTGGCGACACCGTTCGCTTCATCGGTCCCCGAGAGCGCGCTCAGTTCAGCATGCGGCATTCTCTGCCGCTCAACCTGCGCCTGGCTGCAAGGCTCCCGCTTCTGCAGGCGGGGTTCCTGGCTATGCTTTCCAACCGCTTCGCAGATCGCACCTTCCCGTGCTTTTGCGACAATGAGCTCGTATTTCGGTTCGCTGGGAGTGTTCGCATTATCGTTGCAGCTCCGGTGAATGCGCGTCTTATTCACCGGTATCCATTTTGGTTCTTCCCCTGGCCGGCCCGAATTGCGGCAGCCAGAAGCCAGCGGCCCCGCAGCTGCAAAACGCTTGCCGGCCCTCCAGGGTCGCTATACAATGCAGAAGCAGCCGCGGCTCCGGCCTGCCGCAGATCCTTGGGCGGCAGACGCAAGACAGCGGCAAAAACGAGGCTACGAGAGGAGGGCGGTGCTGCCGCGCAGCACCGCACAGATACATTGGACTTTACAGAATTCAGAAAAATCCTGGCGAAAGGCACTGTGACTTCTGGAACGGAAGTCGCCCTCATGATGAATGAGCTTTCCGCGCGGGCACAGGACATCACCCTGCGGATCAACTGCGAACGGCACACCATGGACGAGCGTCGCGCCCTGTTCGCGGAGCTGACAGACCATGCGGTCCCGGATTCGTTCCGGCTTTTTCCGCCGTTCTACACAGACTGCGGCATCAATACGCAGGTAGGCGAGGGTACCTTTGTCAATGCCTGCTGCAACTTTCAGGACCAGGGCGGCATCCGCATTGGCAATGACTGCCTCCTCGGACACGATATTGTCATCGCCACGCTCAATCATGTGGAGGATCCGCTCCGGCGGGGCGACATGACGGCCCGCATGGTCATTATCGAGGATTACGTATGGATCGGGTCCCACGCAACGATCTGTCCGGGCGTCACCATCGGCTACGGCTCTATCATTGGGGCTGGTGCCGTCGTGACCAAAGACATTCCGCCGCTCTCTGTTGCTGTCGGCGTTCCGGCCAGAGTCATCCGCCAGGTTGAAGTAAGCGATCAGGAGCGGCTGCAGCTCGAACTGCAGAACACCCCGTCTTTCTGACAGTCCCCGAGGTTCCTTCCGGTTCAGGCGGACACAGCCTGGTTTTTCCGCGTGCCCGCCCCGCGAAGGGCTGCCTGCAGAAACAGGTATTCTCAGCCAAATTCCAGCCGGCTGAGAAAATCTTCCCACATCTCATCTGCCGGACTGAGATCATAGCCCATCAGCGTCAGCACGTACACACCGCCGCCATAAGGAATCCGGGCGTGGTAGAGCTCATAGGGGCTGCCGCCGGAAACGGTGTCCACGCGGTATTCTATGCCGCCGTCTCCAAGGTCCAGGTCCCGCGTGCTCTTGATTTCCCCGTCCGCCACGTCCGAACCCACTTCCACTGCAGCATCATCAAAATACAGCACCGAAAGCCCGATGTAGTTCTGCTGGCTTTTTCCGATCGTATAGAGATGGGAATTGTCTATGTCTGTCTGCTTACCCATATCGGCCCACATGTCCGAGACATAGAATGTCAGGCCCTTTAAGTGTTCTTCTTCATTAAGGTCAACCTCCACATCGACGGGAGGCGGCTCCGTGGAAACGGAGCAGGCACTGAGCAGCAGGGCGGCCGCAAGAGCCGCCAGCAGCACTGCAGTACGCCGGGTCAGCTTGGCATGCATGAATCTTTCCTTTTCGCTGGACTTTTGCCGGGGCCGCATCTGCGGCCCGCAGGCAGAAAAAGACCTCCCGGTGCTGCCGGAAGGTCGCCTTATTCTGATCCCCGGGGATCAGAGGATATCCGTACGGTTCATCGGCAGGTACTTACGGTAGACAAGTGCCGGCTGGTAGAACCACAGCTCAATGTTGCTGTCATTGGCTTTCTGCTGCCAGTCTGTCGTGATACTCTCCGCCTCCGGCATCGCCACCAGACCCTGGACGCGGTGGAAAGCGGACGGTTCAAGACCTTCGGTTCCCGGCGCGGTCAGCGGATAGGCGGCCATCAGCTTCTTGAGGAAATCCTGCTGATGCTCATACAGATCCGTCATGCAGCGTCCCATCTCGTCAAAGATCGTCTCCGAACGGTCTTTCTTCAGTTCGATGAAATACAGGGCTTCATTGCCGAAGGCAACAATGTCGAAATGGTAGCCGCCCGTGGTCTCTTCTTTCGGGATCACGAGTTCAGAAGCCACAAAGCGGAGCGCACCGTAAGCGTCCTGACGCTCATTCATCTCTGTGATGAACGTGGACTGAATTGCGGTAAGCGGCGGGGTGCCGGCACTCATTTCCGGTCCGAATCCAAGTGCCTTGAGTTCCTCGAGCAGCTTGGGATAGTCCGGAGAGTTGGAAATGAACTGGTCCATTTTGCTGTCGACCATCTTGATCTTGTCTGCCAGATCATCCTTGGAGCAGACCACGCCGCTCATTGGGGCGTATGGCAGGGTCGAAACCAGCACGACCCCGGCTGTGGTCGGCCGCAGATGGAAGTAGGTCTGCAGTTTTTCCTTATGCTGCAGTTCGCCCTGGATACTGCCGACGGTTTCTTTTGCCAGCTCAGCGTTGGCAATCATCTTATCGTAACTTTCTTTCATCGAAAAAACACCTTCCACTTATTGTTCCGCTTGACGAGGCTGCTCATCCGGCAGATCCTGCCGTGCACTCAGCGCATCTCCAATATATCTAAACCAAAAAAGCGGATGATCCACAGTGGCAGCCGAAATCGGCCGAGATTTTGCCCTGCCCGGCGTTTCTGATCCGGCCGTTCAAAAAAGCAGCCCTGCCGACGAACCGGAAAGGCTGCCTGAATTCTTTTTGGAAAGCAGGATGTGGACGCTTCCTACTGCGATATCATCTTGATTTCATGGTCGCGGAGCAGGAACGCGGCATAGTGCGCCTCGTTCTGCAGCACGGTCGATTCCTCGCCAATCGTCAGGGTGACGTTCGGGTGTGCCGTGTCCGCGTAGATCCGGTGGCGCTTGACCTTCTGCGCCTTGTCCGTCAGTTTCTCGTACCGCTGCTCGAGGTTCTCCAGTTTCAGCGTATGCATGTTCAGCATACTCTTCTGGCTGTTCAGGGCCGCATCTGCCTTGGGGTTGCCGATCTGCCCGAGCAGCTTGGAGATGTTGGCCTTGACCTGCTTGATGTTCTCGCGCGTCGTATTGAGCTCCTCGGTGCACTTCTCGAGCCGCTCGCGGAATCTGGGCGTGAGGCCGATGCGGATATCTGTGGCCCGGTAGCTGCGGTTGCCAATCGTGTTAATGCGGATATCCTCCATCGCCGTGACCGAACCGGCCACGACAGTGCCGCGCCCGGAAGTAACCATGACGGAGCCTTCGGCATTGACTTCGCAAAGTACCAGGTTTTCAAAATAGGCGTCCCCGCCGCAGATAGCGCGGCCGTTTTCCATGAACCGGCAGTGAATGTCGTTGCCCGCCTGAATATAATCGTCCGGACCGGCCGTGATGCCGCCGTTGACGTTGATGTCGTGCCCGGCTATGATCGTCGCCCACTCCACAGTGCCCTTGACGACCACATCCTGCTTGGATTCCACCTTGAAATTCGGCTTGATGTTGCCCTCGATCACGACGGTATTGTTCGACTTGATATTCCCGGTGGAATAGTCGACGTCGCCCTTGATGGTCAGAACTTCGTTCACGAGGTACTTGCCGCCGTTGTGAATCAGCTGTCCGGCTGTGTCTGCCCGCAGGTAGCGTCCGTCCTCGGTATAAGACGTATTCTTGCCGTTTACCTTCGGAGCCGGCTTGCCGTTCCTGCCGCGCAGCACCTTGCCAAGGATGTCGAAGCCGTCTTCTCCCTCCGTAGGCTCCATAATCTCGCAGAGGTCCTGTCCTTCGTCCACATTGACCAGCCAGTTGAACTCGGCAAAGTTGATCTTGCCCTTGGAGTCCTCTTTCCAGTGCGGATCAAGTGCCTCGATCAGCGAAACCACCTTGCCGTCCGTACCGTCCACGGGCGGTCTGCCTTTGGCAATGAGGGTAAGGCGCAGGTAGCCGTCCCTGGTTCTGGCTCTGGCAATGGCCTCCTCGATACGGCCCTCCTTAATCTTACGCTGCTCAATGGCCGCATCCACCGCCTCCGCAGTAATATCCTGACCGGCGCGGAGCGGCGGGAACACCGCCATCCAGGCTTCCTGGCGGTCTCCGGAAATCCAGATCTCCACCTTGGCGTCCTGGGGCTTGTCGGGCGTATCCTGCGCTGCCTGCCACCGGCTTTCCGCAATGCTCTCGTACTCCGAATAACAGAACGGCCGCTCTTCGGTTCCCTCATAAAAGTCACGTTCCGTGCGGGCGTGGCTCATGGACGGGATGCGGTGCGACATCTCCATCAGGGCATGCTCAAGGGGCACTGCCGGTGATTCATGCTGCTCGCGTTTGACGGTGTCGTAGGCAAGCTCTGTCTGCGCGCTCTTCGTGGCCGGCTCGGGCTGCCTTGTTGCTTTGGATTCCTGCTTCGGCGTAGGGGCGGCTTCCTTTTTCGGTTTTTTCCATTTTCCAAAGAACATACTACCACCTCTCCAGCCCCGGGCTGACCGCGTCCGGGAACGGCCTGCAGATGCCGAATCCATGAAGAAAAATCCGGCTGTCATTGAAATCTTCCCGTACAGTCCGGAAAAATCCTGTTTCTATGCTACCATATTTCCCGGCAGCGAGGTACCGGCAGCCCGGCGCGGAAACATTGCCTGTCCCGCATCCGTCCAAAGTCTGATACAGTACCGGACTGCCTGCATAGGCGTGTCCGCAGCAGGAGGACAATAAATTTATGAAGAGATTTCTGACTCTGGCAGCAGGGGTGCTGCTCGGAGCCGCCCTGATGACCGGGTGCGCGGAAGACGCCACCCTGGACGGATCACCAGCCGGCGATGCCGATCCCGCCGCCGCTGCTTCTGAGCAGGTGGACCCGGCAGTCACGACCCTGGATCAGACCGGTCAAGTGCTGGGCTTGACGTTCCGCTATTCGAGCGCCTGGGAGAAGCTTGTTGATAAGGAAGACACGGTTTCATTCCGGATTCCCAGCAGCTCCGGCGATTTCTATGCCGTAATCAGCGGGGAAACCATGAACTTCTCGGGCGAGGCAGACCCGGAGACGGCCAAGCAGAACTGGGCCCGCAACTCGGTAAACTTCGTCGGCACTGACACGATCCTCAATTACTCGATCGGCTCACCCAGCTACTATTATTATGCCCTGGACGGGGCGGATGAGATTATCGGGCTGGTATTCTTCAATGGAGACGATTTCTATGACCTGCAGTGCAGCGGGCCCGGAACCGAGGAATCCACAGTGATGGGCGCCTGGGCCGAGCTGATTGATTCGCTGACGCTCACCTAAGAGCGTCTGAGGCCTGGCCGCTATTCGGGCATACGCATGGGAGGCTGCTTCCCGGGACAATTGCGACACCGGGCAGCAGTCTCTTTTCTTTGCAGAAATCTCCTTCCCGGCGAAAGGAGCCGGTTTGCGGCGGAGGGCGCTGCAGCTTCAGAATTCCGCCTGGAGGCCGCGGGGATTTGCAGTGGAGTTTTGGCCGAAGTGTGCTAATCTATAACGCTATGCTAAGAGCCTTTCCCGGGAAAACGAGGCTTTTTTGGCGTAGTAGCGCTGTCCTGTGCGAGATAGCCGCGAGTACGAAACCAGCATGGGCGTTGGAGGTGACTCCAATCTGATACAACGACCTTGTGCTGCCGCACATTTCAACTAGAAAGTCCACACGAAGTCCGCGCGGCCCCGCCTGGATCTGCCTGTTGCCCGATCATCTCCCTGCGCTTATACTTTGCGCGGAACCAGACAATTCTCTGCCGGAGAAGGCAGCATGCCGGCTGCCGGCAGTTCTTATGTGAAAGGAGTGTGCACCCGTCAGGCGGGAAGCACGACTGCCCCAATGTATGAGAAACTACCGCCGTCTCTTTATGCCGACCCGAACTTTATCGAAGTCCGGGGTGCCAAGGTACACAATCTGAAAGATGTCGCGCTTGACATTCCTTTAAGGCGCCTTGTCGGGATCGCAGGCGTTTCCGGCTCCGGCAAAAGCTCCCTGGCACTGGGCGTGCTGTATGCTGAGGGATCCAGGCGATATCTCGAAGCCCTGTCGACGTATACAAGACGCCGTATCGGCCAGGTCTCAAAATCCGACACGGAGGAAGTGCGGCACGTACCGGCAGCCCTGGCGCTGCGGCAGCGGCCGGGCGTTCCGGATGTGCGTTCCACCTTCGGCACCTCAACAGAGGTGCTGAACCATCTGCGCCTTATGTTTTCGCGGCTCGCGAGTCACCGGTGCCCAAACGGGCACTATGTGCCGCCGACCATGAACGTTGCGCTGGAGCGTCCTATTACGTGCCCTGAATGCGGGGTCGAGTTTTACGGTCCGGGCGCCGAGGATCTGGCCTTCAACTCCGGTGGTGCCTGCGAACACTGCGGCGGCACCGGCGTGGTGCGGGCCGTGGACGAAGCAACGCTCGTGCAGAATCCGGATCTCACGATTGACGAGGGTGCTGTTGTGCCCTGGAAGAGCTTCATGTTCGGCCTTATGCCCCAGGTCGTCCGGGAGATGGGTGTGCGCACAGATGTGCCCTACAAGGATCTGACTGACAAGGAAAAAGATATTGTCATGCACGGTCCCATGGAGAAGCGGCATATTCTCTACGTGGCCAAGAATAAAAGCGACGCAGCTGAGCTTGACTTCACGTACTACAACGCCGTGAAGACCATTGAGAATTCCCTGGCCAAGGCGAAAGACGAGAAGGGCCTCGCCCGCGTGGCCAAATACCTCACAGAGGAAGTCTGCCCGGCCTGTCACGGCACGCGTCTTTCTGAAAAAGCCCGGGCACCGAAGATAAACGGCCTCAACCTGGCTGATGTCACGGCCTTCACCCTCGATGAGCTGCGGCAGTGGCTGCCCACGGTGCGCGAATGGGAGCCCGAGGAAATGCGGAAGATGACAGACAGCATCACCTCGGAACTCAAAGAGCCGCTTGAGCGCCTTGCCCAGCTCGGACTCGGCTATCTGTCCTTTGACCGGGCGAGCTCTACGCTCTCGAATGGGGAAAGGCAGCGTGTCGCGCTGACCCGCGCCGTCCGCAGCCGCACAACCGGTGTCCTTTATGTGCTCGACGAACCCAGTATTGGCATGCACCCGTCCAACGTGGAAGGCCTGCTTGGGGTTATGGACGACCTTCTGCAGGACGGCAACTCGGTGGTCTTCGTGGATCATGATATCCAGGTATTGCGGCACGCGCAGGAGATTATTGAGATAGGGCCGGGATCCGGCGACGCCGGCGGACGCGTAGTTGCCCAGGGGACCCCGGAAGAAGTCGCGGCAGATCCCGAGTCCCGGGTGGGTCCGTTTCTGAGCGGTGCGCGGCAGGTCCGGGTGCGCAGGCCTGTTTCCGCGAAAGATCTGTTCAGCCTTGGTGCCATAAAGCTTGAGAGCGGTCCGCTGCACACTGTGCAGGATCTCACTGTTTCTTTCCCTCTCGGACGCCTCTCGGCCGTAACAGGCGTTTCCGGCTCCGGCAAAACGACGCTGGTTTTAGAGAGCCTCATCCCTGCTCTTTCAGCGAGACTCGCCGGTACTCCCCTGCCCGCGCATGTAAAAGACGTCGATACCGGAAGTATCGAGCGGGTCGCGCTCGTCGATGCGACGCCGATCGGCGTCAATGTCCGCTCCACCGTGGCAACCTACAGCGGCGTGCTCGACGATCTGCGCAAACTGTTTGCCGATACGCCGCAGGCCAAAGCTGACGGCCTTACGGCTTCCGACTTCTCGTATAACACCGGCAGTCTGCGCTGTCCGGTCTGCGACGGCACCGGCTCGGTCTCGCTCGACGTGCAGTTTCTGCCGGACGTTGATGTGCCCTGTCCGGAATGCCGCGGCACCAGGTATGCTGCCAAGGCCTCCGATTACCGGCTGCACATGGGCAAAGACGATCACTGCGAGGATCTTGCCCTGCCTGAGGTGCTTGAGCGCACAGTCTCTGATCTTCTGCCGCTCGCTGCTGATTATCCACGTCTGAAGCGGCGGCTGAAAACACTCGAAGAGCTCGGGCTCGGCTATCTCACCTTAGGCGAAGACACGCCAGCGCTCTCCGGCGGCGAAGCACAGCGGCTCAAACTGGCCGGGGAAATGCACAGGAGCCAGAAAGGAACCCTGTTCGTCTTTGATGAACCGACGATCGGACTGCATCCGCTCGATGTCGAGACGCTGCTGAAGGTGCTGCAGAAGCTCGTGGACAAAGGGGCCACAGTCCTTGTCATCGAGCATGATCTCGACATGATCGCCAACGCCGACTACGTCGTCGATATGGGCCCGGGAGGCGGCCTTGACGGGGGACGGATTGTCGCGTCCGGCACACCGGAAGAAGTGGCTGCCAGCCCCGCCAGCATAACGGGCCGGTATCTGAAAGCTGAGATCGAACAGAGCAGAGACGCTTAGCCGACCGTCCGCAAAAAGAGCCGCAAGCCGGCCGCTGAAAGCTGAGCAGCTTGCTCTCAGCCGCCGCTCTTCTCTGTCCAGAAAAAATCCCGCGGGAAGCTCCAAAGCTCCGGCAGGATTCTTTATATGCAACGGGCGTGTCAGCTGCGGCCCGGGTCCGCTGCCGGAACGGACATGTAGGGAGCCAGAAGGTCCGGGAGTATGTGCAGGCAGAAATCACGCATGATGCCGACAGCATCCAGGCTGCCCTGCAGAACGCTCCACATGAAAATCACACCATAGAACTCCGCGAGCACGATGCCCGTCAGCTTGGCCACCGGCGTCTCTTCTGTCAGCTCCCCGTCTGCGATTCCGGAGCGCAGAATATCTGCCAGGACGTTCCATCCCCACACCAGGCGCCGCATTCCGCGGTCGTGCTTTTCGTCCACGATGTCGGTGATCCACCCCTTCACCAGCGCGAGACTGCTGTTGACCATAATCTCCATGCCGCCCGTAACGTAGTGCTCCATGCGCGCCACAATACCGGTATCAAGTGCCATGGCTTCGTCGCGAACCTGCTTAAGGGTGGATATGGACAGCTCAAAAGCAAGCGCACCGTTCTGCTGCACGTGCGCTTCGATCTGTTCCGGAGCCACGTCGGCTGCTGCCGCAATCTCATGGAGATCCAGCGTCGTGAAATCATCTTCCGCAGCAATCGCCTCGGCTGCCTGGACAAGCGCTTTCTGGATCTGTTTTTCCTCAGATGGCATCGCGATGTTCCTCCTCTACTGCCGGCCTGGGCAGAATCAGTTACTGCATCTAATATAGCACACCCGGCCTCCGATGGCTCTCTGAGCGCCGGTCCCGACGCTGGGCAGCAGGCTTTCGGCGACCATGGCGGCCGGTCCCGTATGCTTCCCACTCATGCGCACCCAGCACGTACCTGCCGGCTGCACGCCCAACACAGCATTTCCGATGAGTCCACTATCCTGCAGATGTCTGCGCAGTCTCGTGCTCCAGCATCTCAGCCTCGAACACAGCTTCTGAGACTTCAGCATACTTTGCCGCTTCCGCCACAGACAGAATCTTGTCCCTGACCTGCGCATACAGGAGCTTGTTCCGCCCCTTCACCATTCCTCGCGCAAATCCTTTGGCGAATCCTGCCGCAAATCCTTTCCGGAAACCACGCTCCTCGGCTTTGACCTCGAAAGCAAACCTCGTGTCATCCATAGTTTTGCATCTCATTTCATTCTTTCGCTGCAGGCATATCGAAAGTCGTTTTCAGTATCTTTTTGATCTCGTCTGTGCTCAACGACCCGCTGAACAGCACATCCAGCAACCCGAGAACCGTGGGCTGCTCCGGTCAGCGTCCAACTTGCCAAGATTGAGGAATTTCTGCCCGGCTGCACGCCTTACGCAGCGCGTCCAAGCGAGCTGACTATCCAGCAGATGTCTGCACAGCCTCATACTCCAGCATCTCGGCCTCGAATACAGCTTCCGGGACTTCGGTATATTTTGCCGCTTCCGCCACAGACAGAATCTTGTCCCTGACCTGCGCAAACAGGAGCTTGTTTCTACCCTTTATCTCCCCTCTGCGAAAGCCCCGCTCCTCGGCTTTGACTTCAAAAGCAAACCTGTTATCACCCATGGTCTCCATATCCTCCTTCATCTCTTTTGTTACCGGTATATCGAAAGTCGTTTTCAGTATCTTTTTGATCTCATCCGCGCCCAGCGATCCGCTGAACAGCACATCCAGCAGCCCGAGAACTGTGGGATGCTCCGGATCCCGCTCAGCGTCCAGCTCGCCAAGATTGAGGAAGATGACCTCCATGAGATCTGCTTTTTCCTCCAGAGGTTCGAGCCGCCACACTGCTCCGCCTGCTGACTCGTGCAGGATCACCTGCGGCTCTGCGGACGTCTCCGTGTTCACGTGCTCCGTCTTCGCTGGTTTCGCGTCGGACAGTTCTTCCGCTTCCGGAATCCCCGGAAGCGCTCCATCATCCTGTTCCTGCCGCTCCTGCGCCTTCGCAGAGACGCACGCCGCTTCCCGGATCAGCACTTTCTTGATGATGGAATACGAGACGATCGAGTTCTCTTCTGCCTTTGGTGGATTGCTGACAATCCAGATAGAATACACTTTGTGAAGACTGTCATAGTTCGGCCCCTGCTGCCCAAGCAGCCGGGCAGCATAGAAGATTCCGCGGGCAATGAGCGGATATCCGAGCCATGCCAGATTCTGCAGCTCAACATTAACAATGATGAGAATCGGTTCCGGCTCTCCCGGAAGGCGCAGGGTGAACAGGATGTCGTAACGGACAGTTCCCTCCGTGGCCAAGGCGTCCTCGGTCTGCTCCATCCTGACCCGTCCCGGGTCTTCNGCCTCAGNATCTTCTCGGCAAACCGGTCTGGCGCTCACGGTGATCTCTGGCGAAATGCACCTGGTCGCAATCTGCTTTNTGGTCAGCGCCGAGGCTTCACGGACACNGGCTTTGACGATCCAGGCCAGAATGTACCGGGTGGNGACAAGCCGCTTGGCGGCACTGTCATACAGCCCGCGGTCTNCGCTTTTGGTCTGCTGCCCTCCTGCCGCATCAACAGCTTTCGCCACCGTCGTCTGTTTGTTCTNTTTTATCATAAAACCTGCCCGCCGCAATACTGCAGTTTCANTNTACCCCCGGCATGCATTTTTCTGCCGGGATCAGCGNCGGCACTTGNCCTGGCCGCAGCCGTTCCGGTAGATTATTGGGATCAGGGCATCAGACAGACAAGAAAGGAACACGCATCATGAGCAGACTGACCAGGCTGATTGAGGAAATGATTGCCTTTGACCCCGATCCGGACCGCACCGGGCACATGCTGAAAGTGTACGGCTTCACCAAAATCATCGCTGCTGATCAGGACCTTGACGAGGGCGCCCTGGAGACGCTCGAGGCAGCCGCTGTCGTCCATGACGTTGGGATCCGTCCGGCACTCGAAAAGNATGGGAGCAGTACCGGCCCCAATCAGGAAAAAGAAGGCCCGAAGCCGGCCCGCGAAATGGCAGAGCGCTGCGGGTACAGCCGGCCTCAGGCAGAGCGTATCGCCTGGCTCGTCGGACACCATCACACCTGGCAGGGGGATATGGCCGTCGATCACCAGGTACTGATGGAAGCAGATCTGCTCGTCAACCTGCACGAGCATGGGNTTGCTGCGTGGGACCCGGCCACGGCCGCCCGCTTCAAAACGAGAGCCGGCAGCCGGATCTACGCAGAACTGTATCCCCGGAAATCCTGACGCGCTACACGGTCCTTCCAAGTTCATAGGCCTGCTGCAGGGACGGATGGCTCAGGGCGATTTCGTCCCCTTCCAGGCTGCCGGCATAGAGAGAACCGGCAAGCCGGGCCCGCTTGAAGGCATGCAGCCAGTTTTCTACGGAGCGCATCGTACCCTCTATGCTTTCTTCTGTCCCNGCTNACGCAGCCAGGACATAGACGTCGCGGAAAGCATACGGACGGCCGAGCAGCGGCTTGGTGCGGTCAAGCAGTGTCGTGAACTGACCGCAGGCCTCGGAAAAATAGACCGGGGTGGCAAAGACCAGGATGTCGGCATCGGCCATCTGGTCGCGGATCTCCGCCATGTCATCGTCCTTGACGCATTCACCATTCTCGAAGCACAGATGATTGCCCTCACAGAAATCCAGCTTTCGGTCCTTGAGCGAAATCTTCTTGACGTCGTGGCCGGCGTCCTGCACGCCCGCAATAAAGTGATCGGCAAGCAGCTCCGACTGCGACTGCGGCCGGAGGCTCGTCGAGATCACCAGCACATGTTTCGGCATTTCTTTCCTCCTCTGCCCGCGTTCAGTCCACGGTCTGCCAGCCGAACGGACGCAGGGTCCACTCCGTCACCCTGGCGATGCCGAGGATGCTCAGGGACCGGCGTCCGGCCGGCGGATAGAAACGGGTGGAAAAAACAGTCGAGCCGTCATTCAGGAAGCACTCTATAGAACTGGTATCGACGAGGAACCGGGCACCGGTCGCACCCGGGGCCGGCGCCCGCCGCACCGTGCGGCCGCTGCCGTTTTCCTTCATCTTCAGTTCGCACATACCGTCCCGCAGCGTGAACCGCGCTCCGGAAATCTCCACTTCCAGCGGACTCTCTGCTTCGACCTGCAGCTCGAACGCCGGCGGCATCTCCTTCCACATAGACTGCCGGAAAAAGGTGGAACTTTCGTTCTCCCGGAGGGCAGCAAGCTCTGCGACTGGCTCCATCAGAACGCGGGTGCCGTCGCGGCGCAGCTCCCGCACCTGGGTAAGTGCCTGCTGGTAGCCGAAGCGTACAGTCGGGTTCGTATAGTCAGCGTCCGGCATGCCCATCCAGCCGATCAGCAGCCTGCGGCCGTCGCACTCGTAGGTCTGCGGGGCATAGAAGTCAAAACCGAAATCAAGCGGCTGGAANGCNCCNAGGGTNTACTCNCCGCGGAAGTCGCCGTCGAGCGGCATGACTCCGCTGGTATAGATATTNTCATAGCCGGGCTCGTCCCGGTGCACGCCCTGCGGCGAGATCATCAGAAACCACTGTCCGTCAATCTCAAAGAGATCCGGACACTCCCACATGTAGCCGAAAGGCTCGGCCGTGCGGAGCGTATTTATATGATGCCAGTTTCTGCGGTCATCCGACTCGTAGATCAGGGCCACNCCCTCATCCACCCGNGTACGGGCTCCGAGGACCATATAGAAACGGCCGTCATAGGCAAACACTTTCGGGTCGCGNACATGACGGGTCATGTCGGCCGGATAGTCCTCGTTGGTCATCAGCAGGCGCTTGCGGTCAAGATGAATGCCGTCGCGGGAATAGGCAAGTACGGTATTCTGCTCGCGGCCTTCCAATATATAGTCGTAGTCACCGTCGTCGTACTTCACGTTACCGGTGTAGTACATGTAGAGTCCCTCNGGGGACGGGAGCGCTGAGCCGGAGTAGGCGCCCATCACNTCAAAAGGTTCATCACTGTAGAGCATGACCGGCAGCTGCTCCCAGTCNGTGAGGTTGCGGCTGCGGCAGTGCGCCCAGAACTTGATNCCGCCGGTGGCATCAAAGGGGCAGTACTGGTAGAACACATGGTGCCAGCCGNCGAGGTAGGAAAGCCCGTTGGGNTCATTGAGCCAGCCGGTCTGCGGCTCAATNTGNTANCTGAGNCGCCAGGGNCCGGGNGCCAGCTCCGCCGCATCGCGGATGGCCGTCTGNGTGGCCTGCGTCAGTGCGTTTCGAAGTGTATTCACGAAAATATCCCTCCTGCATGGCGAAAGCCAGTGCNCCGCCNCCNTAGGGGCAGCGCACTGGCCTGCCTGTCCGTCTTTTTCTCAGGCGGGGCTGGTACCCGCTGCTTCACCCGCTCCGGCTTCTGCCGGCGGCGGCGCGTAGATGACCTGCCGCAGCGCCTGGGTCTTGCCGAGGTTCAGCTTCAGCGGTCCGAAGTCATCCGAATTGGTCACCAGCGTCACGACCACATCCGGGTGGCCGGCCTTGGCGATCTTTTCCCGGTCAAACGTAATCAGTTCCTGACCGGCGCTCACTTCCTGGCCCTCTTCCACAAAACACTGGAAACCGTCGCCATTCATGTCGACCGTGTCCACCCCGACGTGGATCAGCAGCTCAATGCCTTCCGGGGAGGTGATGCCGACCGCGTGATGGGTATCTGTCACCGAGGATATAACGCCGTTGAACGGCGCGATGACGGTGTTGGAGGTGTCAGGCTCAATGCCGACNCCCTCTCCGAGCACNCCGGCCGCAAAGGTCGGGTCCGGAATGTCCTCATAGGAAATGACATTACCGGAGATCGGTNCATAGACCGTATTCGGCTGCACAACGATCACGGGTTCGCTGACGCCTTCGATGCGTGCACGNTCCTTGGCCGCTTTCGCGTCCTCGTTCGGCGCTTCGTCCTTGTAGCCGAACAGCCAGGTCAGCACGAAGGCGGAACCTACGGAAATGGCCATCGTGATGATATAGTTGAGCGGATCCTGCAGGCAGAGCAGCAGGCCGAAGATGCCCGTGACACCGGTGCCCGTCGCGCCGAGGTGAACGATCGAAGCGTACATGGCGCCGAGGCCNCCGCCGATCATGCCGCACACGAGCGGCCGCACGAAACGCAGGTTGACGCCGAAGATAGCCGGCTCAGTGATGCCCATGAAGCACGAGAGCGCGGAAGGAACCGCAACACCCTTCAGCTTGGCTTTCTTGGTCTTGAGTGCCACGGCCAGACAGGCAGCACCCTGGGCCACATTGGCCGCGGATGCGAGCGGCAGCCAGTAGGTGAGGCCGTAGGCAGAAAGCTGACCGAGGTCAATGATCGTATACATGTGATGTATGCCAAGCACAACGGAGAGCGGATAGATGATGCCGACAATCAGGCTGCCGATGCCGTAGGGAACCGTCAGGATCGCCTGGATGCCGTCAAGGAACCAGTTCTCAATGGTCAGGAAGATCGGCCCGATGATGGCCAGTGCCAGATATCCGGTCACGAACACGCTGACAAGCGGCGTCACAAAAAGATCCAGGATGGCCGGCACCTTCTTGTGCAGCCATTTCTCAATGATGCACATCACCCATACGGCTATGACGATCGGAATGACGTGGCCCTGGTAGCCGACCAGATCGATCGAGTAGAGCCCGAAGAAGACCGGCTGCGTGGCCTGTACACCTTCCGTGGCCACCGTCCAGGCATTCTGCAGGTCCGGACTGATCATGATCATGCCGATAACCGCGCCGAGGTACACGTTGCCGCCGAATACCTTGGCACAGCTGTAGCCGATCAGGATCGGCATGAACGTGTAGGCCACATTCGAGAAGATCCGGGCAAAGACGTAGATGTCGCTGCCGGTGTCGATCTGCACGAAATTGTTGTTGACCATGAAGTTCAGCGCTTCCATGATACCCATCAGGAAGCCGCTGGCTACGATAGCCGGGATGATGGGCACAAAAATGTCGCCGAGTGTCTTGATGGCCTGCTTGAAAATATTGCCCTTCTGGGCAGCTGCTGCCTTCGCTTCTTCCTTGCTGGCAGCCGTGATGCCGCCGATCTTAATGAACTCGTCGTAGACCTTGTCTACAACGCCGGTTCCGAGGATGATCTGCAGCTGACCGGAGGCGCTGAAAACGCCTTTGACGCCGTCCACTTCTTCCACAGCAGCGCTGTCGCTCTTGGCATCATCTGCCAGCACGAGGCGCAACCTGGTGGCACAGTGGGCAGCAGAAACAATGTTTTCCTTCTTGCCGACGAGATCATAGATCTCCTGTGCAGTTTTGTGGTAATCCATGCCCCTTTTTGGTTCCTTTCACGTGTCTGGCCAAGGGCCGGGTCCGGATTGACATTAAAGCGGGTTCACCAGTCGGGATTGAGGGCGTGCTGCCGGACGGCGGCGGCACGTCAAACGAATATATTGCATGTTTGCAAGTATACAGCGTCCTATGCGGCATGAAAAGACGCCCGCAGACGCATTCTGGTACATTTTTTCACGCATTTTTGGCTGAAAGGTGCGACCCGGCTGTTTACGGATGGATCCGTACCGTTTAATTAAGGGAATAAGGAGTATTCTGCCGCACGGCTCTGCTGTTTTGCATCCGGGCCGCAGCATGAAGCAGATGATCAGAAGGAGGGCACATGTTCCGGATCGGATGCCAGATTTCGTCGGCCCGCGGCTACCTGGCCATGGGCCGTGAGGCAGTTAAGATCGGCGCCAACACCTTTCAGTTCTTTACGCGCAATCCGCGCGGCGGGCGGGTAAAAGCACTCGATAGGGCTGATCTTGATGCCTATCTGGAGTTTGCCGCCGAGCATGGGCTCGCGGACCTGCTCGCGCACGCGCCCTATACGCTCAATCCCTGCTCGGCGAAAGAGGAAGTGCGGGAATTTGCACTCCAGGTGCTGCGCGAGGATCTGGAGCGTCTGGCCCTGCTGCCGGGCACTATGTATAATTTCCATCCCGGCTCTCACACCGGGCAGGGAACCGCTGTGGGGACAGCGCAGATTGCTGCCGCCCTGAACAGCGTGCTCAGCGAAGGTCAGACGACGATCGTGCTGCTCGAGACCATGGCCGGCAAAGGCACAGAAATCGGGAGCTCGTTTGCCGAGCTCGCCGCCATTATTGCCCAGGTGGAGCAGGCGGATCTTCTCGGCGTCTGTCTCGACACGTGCCACGTACACGAGGCCGGCTACGACATCTGCGCAAATCTGGATGCCGTGCTCGGCGAGTTTGACCGCACCGTTGGCCTTGAGCGGCTGCGGGCCGTGCATCTCAACGACAGCAGGAACCCGGCCGGCGCCCGCAAGGATCGGCACGAGAAAATCGGGCAGGGGCAGATCGGGCTCGAGGCGATCGCGCACGTCATCAATCACCCGGCGCTGCGGGACCTGCCGTTTTTCCTGGAGACACCGAACGATGCGGCGGGATACGCTGAAGAGATCCGGATGCTGCGGGAGCTGTACGAGCCGCAGCCAGGCAGGGAGGACCAGCTATAGTGAGCCAGCAGGAACCATCGGCCCGTTCCGAGCAGGAAAAACGTATCTTCACCACGATCATGGTAGCGTCGACACGGCTGCAGACACTGTTTGACAAGACGATACCCGATCTCACCCTCAAGCAGTTCATGCTGCTTGCCATCGCCCGCGCCAGTCCCGTCCACCTGACGCTGCACGAGATCGGCGAGCGTCTCGGCTGCAGCCGCCAGAACGTGCGGCAGCTCACGACGTCGCTCTGCGAAAAAGGACTTGTCCGGCTGGCCCCGAGCGACCGCGTGGCCCGCGCGCTGTGCGTGCAGCTCACGGACGCTGTCAGTGAAAGCTTTGCTCAGACGCTGGAATCATATATCCGGGACCTCGATTATCTCTTTGAAGCGTATTCCCCGGAGGAGCTCAGCACCCTGTGCACGCTTCTCGAACGTCTGCCGGCCGGCATTGACGACCTGGAGCGGCAGGCGCCGGAACTGAAGAATTCGTCCTCCTGAAGCGGCAGAAGCCGCCCGCGAAGTGCAAATGGACTCCGCGGGCGGCTTTTTGTTCTGACAGGGCTACCTGGAAGGTTCCTGCCCACTGCCGGCGTCTGCAAGCGCTGCCGCCACGGCCTCATCCGGGAAGCCCGCTTCCCGGAGGGCCTGCATAAGATCCTCTCCGCTGAGTTCTTCCTGCAGCCCGGCATACAAGACGGCCGCTTCACTCCAGTCAACATCCGCATGTTCAAACGCATAGTCAATTTCAGAGGGCTCAAACATGCGTCCTTCCAGTACGTTGCGGATCCAGGCCGGTGACGGGGCTCCGAACTGATCGCGGACTTCGGTGAACACCTGCATCAGGGCATCGAGGGCGCGCTCATTCCAGTCATAGAAGAGGTTGTCCATCGTGTCCGCAATAATGCCGTCACTGTATTCAGCCTCACTGAGCATCTGCTCAATCCGGCGCCGTCCGCGCGGCCAGACGTCGCCCCGGACTTCAGCCAGGGCTGCCTGCGCCTCATCCCGGTCATGAAACATCTGCCTGGCGGCCTGCCGGGCTTCATCCTGCGTGTACCCAAGCTCACGGACGCGGCGCATGACAGAACGCGGCGAGTCCATCCGCTCCGGCTCGGACCGGTTGATTTCCAGGAAATCCTGCACTGCGTTCTCCACCCAGTCCGGGTCTGCAAGCTCAAGACCGCGCTGGACCTGCGCCTTGCTGTAACCGTACTCCTCGAGGCTTGTCGTGAGAAATTCCAGGCTCTGGGGCCGCTCCACCCGCTCCCTCAGGCGGCGCGCGATAGCGCGGCCGCCTGTCTCGGTCCAGTCCAGGGCATCAACGTCCAGGTTCGCCATAGCGTATGCTGCTGTAGCTGGCAGATACCCCATGCCCGCCACAATATCTTCGAGGTCTTTCGCGCTCATACCCTCCACCTCAAGATATTCGGTTATGGTGCGCTCGCAGGCGTCCACCGAGCCCACGGCAACATTGTCGAGGGCCCACTCCGTCTCGTCCGCCGTGAATCCGGCTTCCAGCAGCACATTGCTGACCTCTGCCTCGGAAGCGTGGGTCAGGGCAGCTTCTTCAGCGGCCCTGACGGCCTGGAGGTTCCAGTCCGGCGCAATCTCCCGGATAATCTGACGCGCCTCCGGCTTCGTGAAACCCAGTCCCATCAGAGCGGTCTGCAGCTGCCGCCGGGAAACACCCCTGCTGAGCCATTTGCGGGCGGCCTGGCGGCTGCGCTCATCTGTGCCCTCGGCATACTCGGCCACCACCGGCTCAATCTGTTCGTTGCTGAAGCCAAGGCCTCTGAGCCGCCTGCGCATGGTGGCCGGTGCCTGGGCACTGGCAGCATAGACTGCCGCAAACCTCTCAAGGAACGCCGACCAGTCGAGGCCGCGCACCGCCGCTTCGATTTCCGGCCGTTCGAATCCCCGCGCGGCCAGGCCGGCAGCCACCATGACCGGGGCCATTTCATCCTGGCCTATCTCCTCGCGGGCTGCCTTGAGCGCCATCGCGTCCCAGTCTGTTTCGTCAAGTACTTTTTCCACCGCCACCCGGTCGAACCCCTCCCGGAGCAGGACAGAGCGGACACCGCTCTTTCCAAGCGGATCGGCCGCTTCGATTTCCTGCAGGCGGGCACGGATACCGCTATGTTCAGCTGCTTGTGCCATCTGCTTGTCACCACTTCGCAACCTGCGTTGCCAAAGTTCCTTTCTTTTGTTCCGCCTACCGGCCGGGCATCACTGACAGGTCCACGCCGAGCGCCTCAAGCTCTCCGGCCAGCTCCCGCATCCGTGTCAGGTGCTCCATGATTTCCTCACTGTCTTCCGGATCGTCCGGCTCCAGCTCTTCCAGAGCCTGACGTTCTATCTCAACGGAAGCAATGAGGGACGTCGCCCGCATCATAGCAGAAGCCGACTCCTCGTCTGCCGCCATGGCCCACTCGACCGCCTCGTTCACGGCCTCCGGCTCAAACCCCTCTTCGATCATCTCGGCGCGGATTTCCTCCTCACCGAGCTCGTCGGCACGCATGCTCATGGCATACAGACTGGCCAGCTGCGTCCAGGGCATCCCAAGCACTTCCTCGGTGTTCTCCACCAGGTCCTCGCTGAAGCCGCCTTCCTCCAGCATGCTCTGCACATCCTTCGGCGAGGCAACAATACCCTGCAGCGTCAGCTCCAAAAGCTCGCTGCTCACCAGCTGCCGGGCCTTCTCCGTCTCATCAACAAAGACGCGGCTCATGAGCTCTTCGGCCTCTTCGGGCGTATAGGCCCCGGCGAGGAGGATCTGCCTCAGGTGGGCCGGCGACTCCACGAATTCTGCAACTGCCCTCACCTTGGTCACATTCAGGCCTTCCTCCGCATTCTTCCGGTAGCGCGCCTCCGCCTCAGCCACCACTTCATCCGAATAGCCCAGTTCCTTCATGTGCTGCGCCACGGCCCTCCACGACCAGAGGATGGGGACCCCTTCCGCCTCGATGCTCGCCATCTGAAGCAGCGAAAGGTCATCGAGGGCCCGCTGCGGCCAGTCCACCTCCGCAAAGGCCGCATCGACCTGCTCATCGGTGAATCCAGCCTTCAGGTGTCTCTCCCGGAAGGCCTCCGGGCCTCCCGCCATGTGATCGGAATCCATCAGCAGGGCCTTCATGGCTTCTGCACCGGCCTTCACCCAGTCCGCGTCCGCCACCGCTTCCAGCGCCGCCTTGACAGCCTCCGGGCCGTAGCCCATCTCCTTGAGCTCATCGCGCAGGTCCTCCGGCGAATTCCCGACATGCTTCACATAATCCCAGGCGAAGGCTGCCGCTGCCTCCGCGTCATCAATATGGGCGGTGCTGAGCGCATAGGCCACCTGAACCGGCGTGAAACCAACGGTCCGCAGCCTCTCCTGGATCTCATCCCTGTCCAGCGTCTGCAGTGCCAGATTCTCCGCAGCCAGACGGGCCTGCACTTTCCAGTTCGGATTGGCTATCCGCAGCTGTTCCCGGGCCACATTCGCCGGCACCTGCTCCAGGGACAGCACCTGCTGCACATGCGGACGGGAGTAGCCCATACTCGTTGTCAGCCCGATGAGCAGACGGGCCCGCAGCACCTGGTTTCCCTCAATGGCCTGGTTCAGATCCTCCAGGTCGGGAAGCTCCGCCTCTGGAAAGACCGCGGCAAGCGACTCGAGACGCAGGTCTTCGTCCATCTCGCTCAGGTGTGCCCACAGCGTTTCGCGTGCCATGCCCTCCTCGATATGCGCGTTCACCTCGTCTTCGGCCTGCTCCGCTGTGAAACCGCGGGCACGCAGCATGATCTCAAGGTAATCGGGGTCCGTGGGTACCCTGGAAGCTTCATCGTCAAACGCCAGCTGTGCCTGACGATCCCAGTCCACATCGCTGACCGCAGCCTCAATCTCATCCTGCGCATAGCCTTCCCGGTCCAGAATGGTCCGCAGGGCTCTTTCGCCGAGAGCCTCCTCGTTCAGAACTTCTGTCAGTCGCTCCTCAGCACTCTTTGTTTGTGTCATTATTCCTTTTCCTTTGTGCAGGCCACTGCCTGTAATTCGCAGCTTCCGTGCTGCCGTTTTCTGCATTATACGGGCGAAGATGCCGTCCGGGCAATGAGGCAGCACCGGATGCTTCTGCATAATAGACGCACACAGGACCGCGAACGTCCCGCCTTTCCGGCCTGCTCCAAAGAAAAAGCCCGCCAGGAGGCGGGCCAGAGATCCGTTCAGTCCATTTCCGGAAGTGCCCAGGCCGTTTCCGAAGCCGGGGCCGCTGCTCTGAGCCGCAGCTTAAGGACCGAAGCCTGCGCCGCCGCCCGGCGGGCATCAAGCTGTCTGCTTGCCGCGGCATGCTCTATCTGCGCCTGCACAATCGCATGCCGGCGCTCCGCGCGCCTGGCGTCCCTGGCTGCATTGATGGCATTCACCTGCGCTACCCGCTCCGGAGTGTCCCCACCGCCGCAGATGTAGGTCACAGTGCCGTCCTCGTGCACGACCACGCCGCAGGGCTCAAACGTGAGACCCATTGCCGCAAAATTAGCCTTGTCCTGCGGCACGGTCTCAAAACAGTGGTCTATGGTGCGCTCGTACCAGGCGGCCACATCCGGATCCAGAGCCATCTCGCGCACAACGTTCGGTGCAATAATGACGTCATCGCCGTGCATGGTCTTGGCAATTCTGTCGAGCGACTCCGGATTATTCGGGACACTCTCCACACGGAAATGAGCACCGTATTTGCTTCTCAGATGCTCCAGGTATTCTTCCTGCCGGACTTCGCCGGCCTCAGACATGGCATCCGCGAAGCCGGCCCGCTGCGTCATGCGGTCCCGGATCCCCGGGTAGGCGCCTCCCCTGCCGGCGCCTGAAGCTCCCTGTATCTGCATATTCCAAACCTGCCTTTCTTCAAGGCAGTATCGGCTTCAAGCCCTCTGTGCAGAAGATTTCCGGAAGCGAAAGGCGCTATGCGTGTCCTGAGCGGCCTCAGGCGATCTGCGCGCAGACATTTTCCGCGCAGCGGATGCCGTCCACCGCAGAGGAAGTGATGCCGCCGGCATAGCCGGCTCCTTCGCCGCAGGGAAAGATGCCCCGGATATTGGTCTGACCGGTTTCGTCCCGAGGGATGCGGACCGGCGACGACGTGCGCGTCTCCACCCCGGTGAGGACGGCATCCGGCGCATCAAACCCGTGAATTCTGCGGCCGAACGCCGGCAGTGCCTCGCGAAGCGTCTCAGCGACGTAGTCCGGCAGCACCGTGTTCAGATCCGCAAACGCTGTTCCCGGCCGGTAGGTTGGTTTTACCGTGCCGAAGGCAGTGGAGGGCCGTCCCCTGAGAAAGTCCTCCACACGCTGTGCCGGCGCCAGGAAATTGCCGCCGCCGGCTTCGAATGCCCGGCGCTCAAGCTCTTCCTGGTAGCGGATGCCGGCAAGCGGATCGTCCCCGGGGTAGTCAGCCTGCGTGACCGAGACAATCAGAGCCCCATTGCAGTTTTCTCCGTCCCGGCTGTATTCACTCATGCCGTTTGTGACAACCTGCCCAGGCCCTGAAGCACCCGGGACAACTGTACCGCCCGGGCAGACGCAGAACGAATAGGCACTGCGGCCGTTTGCGGCATGATACGAGAGCTTGTAGTCTGCAGCCGGCAGGGACTTGAATTCCGCAATGCTGCCGTACTGTGCAAGGTCTACTTCCTTCTGCAGCTGCTCGATGCGCACGCCCACAGCGAAATTCTTGGCTGCGAGCTCCACACCGGCTTCGTGCAGCATCCGGAACGTGTCCCGCGCTCCGTTCCCCGGAGCCAGAACGAGGTGTTCCGCTTCAAGCAGGCGGGGCCCGTCCCCATCCTCGATCCAGACGCCCTGCAGGCGTCCGTTCCGGATGTCGAGACCGGTAAGGCGGGTTTCAAACAGCACCTCCGCACCAAGTGAAAGCAGCTCACGGCGCATGCTGGCCGCCACCTGCCGCAGCCTGTCTGTTCCGATATGCGGCTTCGCCAGGTACAGAATATCAGATGGTGCTCCGGCCGCCGCGTACTCTTCCAGCACATGCCGCTGGCGCAGGTCGCGCGTGCCTGTATGCAGCTTGCCGTCCGAGAATGTGCCGGCGCCGCCTTCGCCAAACTGAATGTTTGACAGCGGCCGCAGCGCGCCGCCCTGCCGGAAGGCATTCACGTCCGCCACACGCTGCTCAACTGCCGGTCCCTGTTCAATGAGCACCGGCCGCAGGCCCGCCCGCGCCAGTTCGAGCGCACAGAAAATACCGGCCGGGCCGCTCCCGACCACCACAGGCCGCAGAGGACTGCTGAGATCCCTGTACGGGAACGTATAGGTTTCCCTCTGCCAGGGCTCTGCCTTCCGGCCGGGCTTTACGCCCGGCGAGAGCGTGCAGAGCGCGCTCGCCACATAATGGACGCGGTCCTTGCGGCGGGCATCCACACCCAGCCGGGCAAGCTCCACCTTCTCAAGCGCTCCGGCCGGCACCCGCAGCCGCTCCGCGGCTGCCCGGCGCAGATCTTCCTCTGTATACTCCGGCGGCAGAAACAGATCCGCTGCCCTATATGTGGTACTGCTGTCCATAGCCTTCCACGGCGTCTTCAAGTCCCTGACAGTCCCGGTTCACGAATTTCCGCAGCAGCCCCCGGCCGGCAGCATCCCAGCTCATGTTGATCTCCGGCAGCCATCCCCGCAGCGAAGCAAGGGCCGGCATGTGCTGACCGCCGGCCTGCGGCTGTTCGTCCTGGACAATGTAGGCGCGGCGGCAGTGCAAAACGAGATCCCGGTACGTATCCGCCCCGCCGATAACCCAGGCGTGCGGGACGCGCAGGCAGCGCAGGGTGCGCAGCAGTCCCTGGATACCGTCCACATACATGAGCCGGATTCCCGTCTGCTTCGGCGGTTTGCGTTCTGGAGAGAAGACAATATTCCGGCTTCCGGGGATGCCGCCGTTCGTGAGCTCGCGCTGCATGTTGCAGCCGAGAATCACGGTGCGCAGGGGCGCATCCACGTTCAGTGCCGCAAAGATCTGCGCCAGGCGGTCCATGAAGGCCGTATTGCTGTCGACGTTCCAGTCCGCCCCGGCGCAGGCGATGAGGTCAAGGCTCACTTCATCAAGCGGCACATTGAGCATATCTTCCCGCGCGTCAGAGAACAGACGTCCGGCAGCTGCCATTCTGTCATTCTTTGCCAAACAGAATTTACCAATCCTTTCCTTCCCGGATGCAGCGCTCCTGGAGGCCGCATCCGCATATTCCCTGCAGCATTTCCTGCCGGTGCCGTTCAGAAACAGCGCACGCGAAAATGCCATGCGCGTCAGGACCGGACCAGGGCGTGAAACCGAAATGTGGAACGTATACCGTTATACTGCATAGGGACAACAAAATTATATCTTTCCCAAGCTTACACGTGTTTGCAGGGCACCGCAAGCAGCCCGGACGGCACACGAAGGCCGCCGGACAACTCCGGCGGCCTTCGTGCATATCTGCAGTTTTCTTCCCTTACTGCTGCTCCGCCCGGTAGAATTCGGCCCAGCCGCCGACGAAAGCCTCTGTAAAGAGCTGCCAGTTGACGGCTGACTGGTCCTGCACGTATTTGGTCAGCGCCTCGACAAGCCCCTCCCGGTAGAGGTCCGGTTCCGGCTGGAGAAGATACGCCCAGTTCATGACGTAGCGGCCGTCGAGCGTGTACTGGTGGGCTGCGCCGAGCAGGTCGTTCACGGGAGCGGCCGCCTGCCGGTACGGCATGGCTCCGAAAGCGTCCACCAGAATGGCCGAGGCCTCCGGGTCCGTCACGCACCATTCCATAAAGTCCAGGGTCGCCTGCTGGTCCGCTTCGCTCACCTCTGCATTCACCGCCCAGTTGCGGCCCTGTGTGCCGCAGTTCATGCCGGCATTTTCTTCGCCGGACACACCGCAATAGTAGGGAATGAGCGTGGCATGCGGTACAATGCCGCGGATCTCATCCCACGACCAGCCGCCGTCAAGGCAGAAAGCCGCCTCGCCGGCGCAGAACTCCGAAATGGGATCATGGCCGCCGTCTGTGAGATGCGCCGGTGCCGCCATGCTGTTGTTTATGATGAGATCATACAGATCATGATAGTTCGGCAGATACTCATCGGTGATCTGCGGTGGAGCACTTGTCCACATGGTGCCGTGCTGCTGGTAGTAATAGACCAGGTTCGCGAGGTGCCCGGTGTAACGCCAGGAGGAACTCAGCCCGAGCGGATTGGACGTGAAGGCATCAAAGCCGAGCTCGCGGCTGCGGACATGAATGTCCTGCACAATGGCTGCGAGCGTGGCAAAGTCCCGGATATCCGAGACATGATGACCGGCTTTGGCCAGCAGGTCCATATTGACAACAATGCCGAATGCTTCAAACGCATAGCCGGCTGCCGCGATCCTGCCGTTTTCGCCGCGCAGGAGGAAGACGTCGCTCGTGCATTCCGAGGCAATGGGCGTTCCGGTAAGATCCAGCGCCCTGTCCTGCCATTCATCAAGCGCGTTCTGCGACGTAATGACAAAAAGCGACGGCGGCCGCGTCCCGTCCATCTGTTCTCGCAGCACTTCCTGGTAGGCGCCCATCTCCGGCGTCGAGACCCGGACCGAAACCCCGGTCAGCTCCTCATACAGAGACGCCACGCTGCGGATGGCACCGTCCGCCTCCGGATCCGCATTCAGCCAGTACACACTCCCGGCAGGATCTGCGGCCGCACCGCTTCCATCCGGCCGCTCTTCTATGGATGCTGCCTCAGGAGCGCTGCACCCCGCCAGAAACAAAATCAGCATAACGGCTGCTGCCGTCCGCATCCAAGTTTTCACGACGCCTCCTCTTTCCTTTTGGCACTGCTCTCTGAGCCCCAGCCGGGCCCTGCTTCATCATAGCACGGGAAGGCATCTCCTGCGCTATCTCGGGGAATGCAAAAACCCCCAGCACCGTTCTCCGGTCTGAGGGTCTTCCTGTATGGAGCTGATGACGGGACTCGAACCCGTGACCTCTTCCTTACCAAGGAAGTGCGCTACCTCCTGTGCCACATCAGCGTGCGGGCATGTGCCTGCCCGCCTATTATACAAAAGGGCCGCGCCAGTTTCAACCGCCCCGTCGTCAGATTCTTGATACTCTTTTACCATGTAGATTGAGGAAGTGGTTGCAGCCCCCTGCCCCGCAGGGGGCTGCAACCAGCGGTTCAAAGCAGAA
>JAAUYQ010000012.1 GCA_014805015.1 Clostridia bacterium
GGCCATTTCCAAAGTACAGAAGTTTGTTCATACCGGAGGGTGGAGACTGCTCTGACAAAGGAGGCAGGCGGCAATTCCTCCCCCGCCTGCAGAGGCGGGAGTCTCCTTGCCGCGAGTTGATGAAGAAAGTATTAGGGGCGCTGCGGCGTGCCGATGAACGGTTTAGCCTCATTGCTGACGGGGACCGCATTGCTGTCGGACTGTCCGGCGGCAAAGACAGCATGCTGATGCTGCGGGCCCTGCGGCTCTATCAGCTCTTCTCTAAAAAGGATTACAGCCTGCACGCGATCTGCGTGGACCTTGGCTTCGGCAACTATGATCTTGAAAAGATCAAGGCATGGACAGACGAGCAGAAGGTGCCGCTGAGTATCGTGCCCACCGACATTGCCCAGGTTGTTTTTGACATCCGCCAAGAGAAAAATCCCTGCTCACTCTGCGCCAAAATGCGCAAGGGAGCTCTCTATGAAAAGGCGAACCAGCTCGGGTGCAACAAGGCGGCTTTCGGACATCATATGGATGACTGCATCGAGACCTTCATGATGAACCTGCTCTTTGCCGCTCGGGTAGGCACCTTCGCACCCAAGGCCTATCTCACCCGGCAGGACATTACCCTGATCCGCCCGTTCATTTTCCTGCGGGAGTGGGACATTAAGGGCGCCGTCAACAAGGCAGGCATCCCGGTCGCCAAGAATCCCTGCCCGCAGGACGAGCATACTTCCCGCCAGGATCTCAAGGACTTTCTCAAGCATGTCGACTCCATCTATCCGCATGCAAGCGAGCGGATCGCCACGGCCATCGCCAACACGGAAACGTACGATCTCTGGAAAGAGTAGCCTTCCCTGGTGCCATCCGTCTCCGAAAAAAAGGCAGCCTCCGCGCGGGGAAGCTGCCCTTCTGTCTTCTATTTCAGATTTTATTCGCCGTCCGGAATCTGCTGGACAGCCTTATCAATGTCGAGCTGCAGCCCTTTGAGGGCATCCTGGACCTCCGCCTTGTTGAAGTCTGCTTCCTTGGCCGTGTGCGTTCCAGATGCACTGACAATAGCCTTCCCGAGCGCAACGCTCTGCTTTTCGGCATCAAAGACTGAGTTGAGAGCATCCGGCACCCAGCTTGCCTCCGGTTTGGCCTCATCCAGCTCATCCTCGTGTGTCCTGAGCAGTTTGAAAGCGGCATGCGTCAGACGGTGCAGCCAGACGTGCGTGGCATGGACGTGAATCTCTTTCTTCTCAAGAATGTCGTCAAGTTCGTCCTTGACCTTGGCGATCTCTTCATGGGCACTCTTTACGGTGAATTTCTCGGCATCGTGAACGAACCGGCCGTGACGCCCGGGTCCGCCATGATGACCATGATGTCCGTGATGACCGTGTTCCCCTTTCCGTTCCTCACGGTGCTCCGCCCGTTCTTCTTTCCGCTCTTCGCGGTCCTCAGCCCGCTCTTCCCGGCGCTCTTCGCGTGCTTCTTTGCGCTCTTCGTGATCACTCATTCTGTTTGCCTCTTTTCTCACAATCCATGTACAGGGCTCCGTTTTCTTATGGAAGTCCTGCCTTATTTGTAACCCCGTTTTCGCCAGACAAATCACGCACTCCGGCAGCCCACAGCACTGCCTGGCCCCTAACAGACCCCCAATTCACTAAAATTTTCGAAAAAATTAAAGATTTGGCGGCATCCGCCCGATCCAGGAGATAAGAGGATCTGTCTCTTCCCGCCCGGGCGGCGTATAATGGATTACAGCTACACTCTCTAAGGAGGATCAGACATGGCCGGCATCAATCTCGGCCCTGGAACCGGCGGGTATGCTTCGCAGGCGTCAAAATCCATACTGACCCAGCATACGTACACATACCAGGAAGGCCGGGCCAAGGTCACCGAACATCACTACGAACTGCCGAAAGGCCAGCATACTAACCTGGTCGGTTCTTTTTCCTACCGGTCTGTCTCTCCGAAAGCCGGGCAGCTGAAGGCCCGTATTGCCATGGAAAGCCGGAAGCTGAAGGCCCAGGAAGTCAAGGACAGAAAAACCGGCAAAATCAACCACAAAAAGAGAGAGCGGATCAAGGGCAAGCTGAAATATCTGCAGAACCAGCTGAACGCAGAGATTGCCTCTTCCCCAATAACGCGTATCGTCGTGCACGAACGGGACGACGAGGAGGAAACATCGGACAGCCTCGAGTCGAAGGCCTATGACCTTCTGCTCAGCTCCCGCAGCGCCGGCGCGGCTGCTGCTGTGGAAACAGTCTCAGAAACGCAGGAATAGAAGATCCATCTTAAGGACCGTCTGTCTGTTAGAATATAGACAGGCGGTTTTTTCGTGGCAGGGCAGCCCGCAGACCGTCTATTCAGATCCAAGAAATGGAGGCAGCGCAGGCTTTTTGCACTTTCGGTGCCGGCCTGCCTTTTTGCAGCTTCATGCATTACTTCAAACGTATTTTGTCGCTTATCCTGGCGGCCGTGCTCGCGGCGGCTCTCTGCGGGTGCGACCCGCAGGCGTCGGTGCCGTCCGGAGCGCTCGGCCAGGAGGATTTTGACGCCTGGCTCCAGAGTCTCCTGCCGGAAATGGTGGATTCCGATACCTTCAGCGCCGGCTTTCTTTTCCTCGATCCGGCTCAGGCTGGGCTGCCGGAGGCGGGCAGCGGCTTTGGCTGGGTCTCAGAGGAAGACTGGCAGCAGTCAGGGGAAGACACGGAGCAGATGCTGAGCGAGCTTAAGGCCTTTGATCCCGAGCAGCTCGATGCGGAATCACAGCGCACATTGGCTCTGCTCAAAGACAGCCTGGTCAGGCAGGAAGAGCTGGCCGATTTTTACCTGCTGGCTGCCAACGATATCGGCATGGAAAGCGAGGCAGCCCAGCTGGCCACTTCCATTGCCCACGCTCCTTATCAGAGCAAGGAGGACCTCGACCGCCTGTTTGCCCTCTATGAGGGCCTGAACGACTCCTTTCACCGGCTGGTGGAGCTCGAACAGACCCGGCAGCAGGCTGGCATGGGTATGACCAGGTCCGAGATTGATCTTGCGATCGAAGAGTTCGAAAAGCTTCTGGCCGGCGACCCGCCGGCGGCACAGCTGCTCGGTGATGAGGTCATTGACAGCTGCAGCTTTCTGAGCGAAGCCGAGAAGCAGGAATACCATGAAAAGAATGCCCAGGCGGTCAGCGAACTGCTCGTTCCGGCCTATGAGTACCTGATTGAGTCCCTCGATGCCATGCCGGGGCGCGATGGTCTGCCGGGGCTTGCCGGACGCGAAGGCGGCCGGGAATACTATGCTGCCCTGATCAGGAACCTCGGCTTTGACGAGACTCCGGAAGAACTGATGG
This sequence comes from Clostridia bacterium, assembly GCA_014805015.1. Classification (GTDB taxonomy): domain Bacteria; phylum Bacillota; class Clostridia; order Christensenellales; family Christensenellaceae; genus JAAUYQ01. The sequence continues at coordinate 3,311 of JAAUYQ010000012.1, forward strand.
ACTACATTGTGGAGCAGTTTGACATCGTCATGGAGGAGATTCAGGACCTAATCGCCCAGGCAGACGACCTTGAGACCCTGGAAGCCGTCCTCACGGATCCGGAGAGCTTTGCCTGGACAGAAGACAGTTCCCCGATTGCCGTCCTCGAATACCTGGAGGACGCATCAAAGAGCGAGTTTCCGCCGCTCGAAATCGGCGAGGTCACCGCAGATCTCACAGCGGAAGCACTCAGAAGCAACGCTGTCATTGCCTACTACGTGCTCTCGCCGCTCGATGAGCCTGCCGGAGCTGACAAAGAAGTCTATATCAACGACGAGCATTCCGGCACGGACTATTTCACCATGGCCCACGAGGGCTTCCCCGGACATCTTTACCAGGACACCTACGCAGCCAGCCAGGACCGCAGCTATGTGCGGCGGCTGCTTGAGCGGCTTTATGTGGGTGCGAGCGAAGGCTGGGGTGTCTACAGCGAGCTGACGGCGGCAGCATGGACGCAGGCAGATCCTATCGCCGCCCGGATCGCCGCCCTGTCCGGCCTCGCTGATTATCTTGTCAGCGCCTGGGCAGATATCGGCATCAACTACCTGGGCTGGACTGATGCGGAGCTGACTCAGCAGCTGGAGGATACGTTCGGAGTCGATCTTGGCGATGCCGACGAGTTCTTCGCCCTGCTGGCTGCTATGCCGGGAACCTGGGTCTCCTACGGAGCCGGCGGTGCCAAGTTCCTTGAGCTCCGGCGCCGGGCAGAAGACGCGCTGGGAGCCGACTTTGATCCGGTTTCCTATCACCGCGCCGTCCTGGATGCCGCACCGGCAAGCTTCCCGGTGATTGAGGACGCAGTGAATGCCTACATCGACAGTGCTATGGCCGCGCCTGCGGCGGAGCAGGCAGCATGAGGGCGCGCGCGGCCCTGCACCGCCTTGCGGCCGGCATACTTATCCTGGCCCTCATGACGGCAGCCGGCTGTGCACCCATGCCGGCAGAAGAAACCTGGGCCCTACAGGACACCTTTGACCCGCTGGAGGATCCCATTTTTGACATCCTCTCGAACGCGCTTGCCCATGATGCAGCCGTTCCGGTTCAGCCGGGCAGCCGGGACAGCCTGGTGCCGTTCAGTCAGATGGTGTATACACGGCCCGATGCGGATGCCATTGAAAAGGAGCTCTACGATATTGCCAAAGCGGTGGCTTCCTCAGGTGATTCGCCCGGTGCGGCCGTACTGCTGCTGAAGGAGGCCGGAGAACTCTGGGACGGATATCTCACAGCGCTCAACCTTGCCCTCATCCATCACGACATTAACACCGCCGACGCCTACTGGGCTGATGAATATGCCTACTGCGCTGCGGCAGAGGCACCGCTGCGCATGGCGCTCGCCCATGTCCAGGGCAGTGCAGCGGCCCTGCAGGGCGAAGAGACGACGGACGCGTCCACCTTTGATCAGGATCAGTACGTTGAACTGCTCGGTACAGAGCAGACGCTGATCAGCGAATACAACGATCTGCTCTACAATGCCTTCACGATTGTGGACGAGAGGCAGATCTACTATGCCGACGGCCTGCCCTATGCAGATGCCCTGGCATGGCTCGAGGCATTTGCACCTCGTCTGAGCGAAATCTATGCAGAACTCGTCCGCACCCGGAACGCCATTGCCCGGTGCTTTGGCTACGCCAACTACGCAGAGTACGCACTCCAGGACAACGGTTACTCGACAGCCATGGTGCAGACGCTGCTCGACGCACTTTCCGCCTATTACGCACCGCTGTACAGTCCGGAGCTTGACGCTTACCGCGATCCGGCCCTGCAGATTGAAGCCTCCCAGGCCATAGCCTTCATGCGCACAATCTTTTCCGGCCTGGATCCGTCGCTTACCGAGAGCCTGGATCTGCTTGAGGCTTACCAGCTGAGCAGCCTCGCACAGTCAGCGGACAAGGCACCGGGTGCCTTCACGACCTACCTCGCCGACTACGGCGTACCCTTTATCTGCATGTCGTACGACGGCACCTACAATTCCTTTGCCACCCTGCTGCATGAGTTTGGTCATTTCAACGATCTGTACCGCAATGAGGCCGCTCTTTACGAGTCATCCGAGATCAGCGAGATCTTCTCGACAGCACTGGTCCTGCTCTGCTCAGACCGATACGGCCAGGTCATGGACGCGCAGCAGGCCGCTGAGTGCCGCTACCGGGAGCTATGCGAGATCCTGATGACTTCACTCGAGCAGGGCGCTCTGCTGCGGCTTGAGCTTGAGGCCTACACGATGCCCGAAAGTGAGCTCACTGCAGAGCGTCTCTCCACCGCGGCGCAGGCAGCCTGGCAGGATATGGGCCTGCCGGAATCTCCGGTCTCCCAGTACGCCTGGATGCAGACGCCGCATCTCTACGAGACACCCTTCTACGTGCTCAGCTATATCGTCAGCGGCGGTGCGGCCATGCAGGTCTGGGAGCTGGCCGGCCAGGATGCGGCGGCCGGGTTCGCCAAGTACAATGAGCTGCTCGCAGCAGCTGAGGACGAAAACGCTGGTTTCCTGGATATTGTGGCCGGCTGCGGACTGGCTTCCCCGTTCAGCGTCGCCGAAGTAGCCCGCCAGGCAGACGTGCTTTCAGTGCAGCTGAGCGTCCGCCCGGAGCAGGATGCTCTCCCGCAGGATGCTCTCCCGCAGGATGCTCCCCCGCAGGACGCTCCCCCGCAGGACGCTCCCCCGCAGGACGCTCCCCCGCAGGCTTTGCCGGCAGCCGCCTGAAATGCCGCCGCGACGCAGCCCGGCGGCAAAAGGTTTCCGCGTCGTTCGTTTTTTCTGACAAAAAACCACCCACAGAGGGTCGTTCCGTGGTATTATATTAACAGGGCAGACGTTTGGGTTTCCTTTCTTGGCGCTTGGGAAAGCGTGTTCTTTTGTGTTTGTCATGGAATGTCTGCCCTGCCCTTCAGGGCTTAAGGAAATCTGCAGTCAGAATTAACAGGAATTCTGCAGCGCCGATCGGCGCTTTTTTTCGTGACGCGGTTTTTTCCGCACGGGGGGATCAAGTTGGACCGACTTGTCGACACTTTAATTGGGATAGACCCGGAGCTCCTGCACAAGGCGGACCAGGCACTCGCCAAAAGCGGTGTGGCGCTCGCCGACGCCGTGACGGCTTTTCTTGAGCAGGTCGTGCAGAACGGCGGGATGCCTGCTGCCATGCCGGTGCGCCCGACCTGGACGCGCAGACGGCTGGACGAATCTGCCGCGCAGCCGCCGGCTGTCCTTGATCAGGCGGCAGCCAAGGCCGAGCCGCCCGTTCAGCCGGAACCGCCGAAGGAGGCGCCGCCAAAAGCAGCATCATCTGCAGCTCTTCAGGATGATGATGAATTTGAAGAAGCAGTCCGGGAAGTTGCTAAAGGCAGTGTGTACACTTCGGCAGAGATCAAGGCGTACCTGCAGCAGATGGAAGGCCTGTAAGGAAATCGCTACTTTCCAGATCCCTGCGGCGCTCAAGACATAAGGTCCGCTTTATACCGGGCCTGCTGCAGGGTGCCTCGCCGGGACAATCAGGATGCCGGGGGAACGCTGTTGGAACGCAAGAAACATGTCCGTCAAAAGAACTTTCCGCATGTCGGCATGCGGATCATCAAGACCGGTCTGAGCGTTTTCATCTGCCTGGTCATCAATTATTTCTTCAGCCCGAACGTGGCGCTGTTTTCAGCAGCTGCGGCCAGCGTGACCATGCAGGCGACGCTTGCTGACACCAAGAATCAGGCTTTCAGCCAGATTGCCGGCACTCTGATCGGCGGCGGTATGGGCTGCGCGCTGCTGCCTCTCGCTCTGAGCACCGAGGCAGACTGGCTGCACGTGCTGATTATGCCGCTCGGCTGCATGCTCGCGATTTATCTGTGCGTAACCTTTGGCCTCCAGCAATGCGCGAGCATCTGCGCCTTTGTCTACGTCATTATCCTGATCACGCCCTACAACGGCACGCTGATCAGTCCCTATGTTTTCGCGCTCACTTACATTTCTGACACACTGATCGGCGTCATTGTGGCCCTGCTCGTGAACCGCTTCGTGCGCCCGCCCAAGCCAAAACCCGTGGTGCATCTTGAGACCAATACCTATGCCGAGCTTCTCCGGCACATTGAAAAGCGGATCACCGGCACAGAGCAGCTCATTCTGCTGAACTCCGACATGGTGCGCACCAAACCCGTCTACAATCCTTCGATGCGCTGGCGTCACCGCTACGCGTATCCGGTATCTGCAGCGAGCATCGCGGTACCGCAGGAATACAGCAGTTTCAACTATATCAGCTGCGTATACGTCACCTGGGGCTACCGCATTATTCCGCTTTTTCTGAAGCAGGTGGACGGCTACGTCGTGCTGCCGCCGGATCTTTACCCGGTCACCGTGATCTGGCCGGTCATGGAGGCAGATTACTACGATATCAAGGGAAAACTGAAGAATACCGTCGTCAAGGGACCAACGGAACCTCCTGACGCTGCCCATCCGAACGTCCTCAGGCACGATCCCATCCCAGATACCCCGGCCGCCCGGCGGCGTNTCGAATCCACCAAGAAGCGTCCCCGCTGAGATCCGCCGTCGTACCGGGCGGCTTCTCTTCAGCATGCCGCTCNCATTCGTGCCACCCCGAGAAGCTGCCTGCANCTCACTGACGCCAGCAGTCAGACGCACAGNATCACCTCNGCCTTNCGGGCACTCAGCTCTCCAGNATTTTTTCGTCCTCGCGAAGGTAAGCCTGCCGCCGCTCGGCAATCTGCGCACGGAGTTTCTCCAGAGCATGCACAAAATCCGGCTCCGGCTCATTGCCGCTCTTCGGAGCATAGGCCATACCCACCGGCTCACCATGCGGCGAGAACGTCAGTTCCGCGCTGTCCGGNCCCTCAGGCTGCGCGTAGATGTCCTCCACATAGAAGTGATCCCGCACCGTAATCAGCTGCATNTTGTCTGTCTGCAGCTCCACCTGAGCGTTGTCATAGANCTGATTCAGGTAGCCGGCAGTACTCTCCCGAGCAGCAATGCNGTCGTAAAGTGCCATGACCGCCTCCTCCCTGCTGCCGCAGGTACCTCCTGTCAGACCCGTTGAAAGCAGCCGGTAGCGGCCGTCCCAGAAAATANACAGTACTTTTTCTTTCACNTGTGTCTCCATCTGCCTGCCGGAAACTGCGGCCGCTCAGAGAATGNTGCGTGGATCGGGAACGTCCGNACTCCAGCCGCGGGCACGGGCCCAGACGGTCGCTTCTGCCCGCGCACGGGTGTCGGCACCCGTATAGCGNCGCAGGAAGTGCAGGAAATCTATGAGGCCGTCCATGTCGTCCGGCACGTTCGTTCCCTGCACGTTCAGCACAANNGGCCGGTTATTGACGATGACNTGATGCGCCATGGCATACATGGCCGTGTCCACATTGCTGCCGTGCGAATCCCGGATCGGCAGGTCATCATTGTACATGCCCGGCTCATAGCCTGCCATCTCATAGCGCTCCGTGCACGTGATATTGATTGTCCAGTGATGGCCGGGGTTGTGTACGTAGATTACGCCGTTTGCCGCTGGCGCAACCGGCATNTCCGTCTGNGTCAGNGCCCGCTCGTAGCGGTCCTGGATNTCCAACACGTCGAGCGGNGCCCGGTTATCATGGTACTGATAAGCCTGTTCCGCCAGTTCCACTGTGATCGGATAGGTGTAGTGCTGCCCGAGCGCGAACGCCACTTCCCCGTTGCCGATAAGGCGGTCAATTTCCCGCTGCCCGGCCAGCTCGACACTGGGCGGCACCAGCAGTTCACCCACCGGCAGCCGNTCAAGCANCTCATTCATGCTGCCNTGGAACAGCTGCTCGGCGTCCTGGCAGGACAGGTTCCGGACATCCTCAATCTGGGCCATCAGCTTGCGGATGCCGTCCACGTTCTCGTGGAAGACCGTCTCGTCGATCTCTTCCTCTTCCTCNGTCTCCGGCGTATCCTTGTCTACCAGATATGGCTGCAGCAGAAGCTTGGCCGTGACCAGGTGCTCAAAGAAAGCGCCGATATCCCAGTCGTAGGGTCCGCAGTAACGGCGGCGCATCCAGGCGCGGAAGTTGGTATCGTTTGGATGAATATCTCCGTGATAGTAACTGTCCGGCGGCGCGTCCGGGAACCGGAAATACAGACCCACCAGGAGCGCCCAGTCGGTAAAGTGGGAGTTTGTCAGTCGGTCGAAGGCCGAGCGCGGCAGGGAGAACGAATGCATCCTGGTATTGTTCCAGCCGAACGACTGCTGCAGCGCATAATGCAGATTGTGCAGGCGCATCCGTTCGGGCACCAGGAATTCTCTTTGTATGAGGCCCTTCGGGGCCTTGGCATGCTGCTCGAGCAGACGCAGATCCACCGGCGTCAGTCCGTCCGGGTCGATCGAAGCCACAAGTCGCAGGGCACGGTTGCCTGTCAGCGGATATGGCATCATGGCGTATAACATCCTTTCTGAGCCGCCCGCAGCGGCTGATCATGCGCCGCACACCGGCGGCTCCTTCTATTATACTCCCTGACAGGCAGTTCCTTGGCAGCCTGGCTTCGCTGAGCGTTTTTCCAGCTGTCCCGCTGCCTTCCATCTTGTGGATCAACCCGGCTATCACCCGATCATGCACCGGCAGAATGATTGCGTCTTCCGTTTATCGATCCACGCCGGAAAGACGCCCTCTGCCATCACCGCAGGCCGCGGACCGGGAAGCTGATATCCCTCATTTCTGCAGCCGGCTCCGTCTGCCCTTCCAGTCTGCCTGCTGTTTTCGGCAGCACAGAGTTTGAAGATACATAATGCCTTCCCTAAAGCCCGCTGCAGGCCCGGATCAGCGNACACAGTGTCTCACTGCCCAGACTACTCAGACCAGCCGCTTTCGCCGCACAAGGGCGCGGATCATGGCGTCCTGGCTCATCGTTTTCCCTTCGAGGACCGGCAGAATATCCTCGTCCCGAGTGTTTTCCGCAATGATGTGATAGATGCGNACGAGCTGTTTCTGNCCCTGCCGGACCAGTCTGGCGTTTGCCTGCTGATACAGCTCAGCATCAAATGTAAGTCCGAACCATACAATAATGCTCCCGCCAAACTGGAGGTTAAGCCCGTGACCGCTTGAGGCCGGATGCGCCAGCAGCAGCGGGATTCTTCCTCTGTTCCAGTCCTCTATTGCTCCCGCCGACGCAATCGAGCGCGACTGCGGGAACGCTTCGTGAATACGCACAGCCTCGTGCCGAAACTGATAGAAGCACAGAATGGGCTCCCCTCCGGCTGCTTCCACCAGTTCCTGCAGCTCCTGCAGCTTCTCGTCGTGAAAGACCTTCCAGTGGTTCGTGTCCGTTGTATACACAGCTCCACCCGCAAACTGCTGCAGTTTGGACAAAAGCGGTGCCTGATCGGCTGCGCTCAGTTCTGCATCCTCGAGTTTCAGGACAAACTTTTCCTCAAACTCGTCGTACAGTGCCCGCGCCTCATTCGGCAGCTGTACCGGCCGGATGATGCTGCGCGACTCCGGCGCTATTCCTGGCGGCGGTGTGATGGACAGACAGATATCGCGGATCCGTCCGAGAATTTCACCCTGCGCTCCGTACTTCGGTTTCCATGAGTACGTGATCCATGGCCTGTCATGCGGTCCACACGGCCAGAACCACTGCTCCAGAAAACCTCCGTAATTTTTTCCCAGCCGCGCACCGCCGTCAGCAAGATAGACCTGGGCCCACAGGTTGTGCGGTCCGTTCAGCATCCTAAATTCCGGGCCAAAATTATACACAGGGCGGAAAAATGATCCCGAATACCGCCAGAAGTTCCCGCTGTGTCTTGGTCAGTGCGGTATATAAGGCCTTGCGTTTTCCTGGTAGCGTAATGACTCGAATAGAGTCGAGAGATTTCGTCGCTTCTCTGGTAGTTTTGCCTGGCATCCACTTGGCTTCCAGGAGAGCCGACCGGAAATAGGTCTGAAGAATGAGCGCAATGAAC